>NZ_JBFODN010000121.1:0-2510 GCF_040908345.1 Aeromonas sp. R3-1 | reverse complement strand
AGCGAGTAATCGCGCTGTGTCCGTTTCACACCTTGTCCCATCGGGCTCTCCATTTATTGGGGGGAAAGGTGTAAACCATATTCAGGACGGGACACAGACATAAAAAAAACCGGCCAAAAGGCCGGTTGAAACAGTTCAGGCTTGTCAGGTGACAAACGTATCCAGCGGATGAGAGTCGCTTTCCACTCCTTGTGAAGCACAACACTCTTGGTTACGTGCGGCTACTTTATGCCATTCACACTGAATCGAGGCTGAACCATGGATGATCCCGCCTCGTTCCCCTCTTAAATCAGATAGTGATCCCCATCGACTGGCGCAAGTAAGCGCCCGCACCGAGCAGCCCCGGCCCTTCATGGGTGATCAGAAACACCGGGATCTCCTTGAGGTAGGACTTGAAGCGCCCCTTGTCTTCAAAGGCGACCCGGAAACCGGAACCGGTAAAGAACTCCTGGAAGCGCGGCACTATGCCACCTGCGATATAGACACCGCCAAAGGTGCCCATATTGAGGGCCAGATTGCCGGCAAAGCGGCCCATCAGCACGCAGAACAGGCTCAGGGTGCGACGGCAATCGAGGCACTCCCCGGCCAGTGCGCGTTCGGTAATGTCTTTGGGGGCAAACGGCTCGGGCTCACGGCCATCGGATTTCACCAGCCCGCGATAGAGATTGACCAGACCCGGGCCGGAGAGGAAACGCTCTGCCGAGACATGGCCCAATTCGCCTCGCATTACTTGCAGTACCGCATCTTCCTCTTCGGTGTTGGCAGCAAAATCCACATGACCACCTTCACCCGGCAGGCTCAGCCACTGCTCACCCGCCTTGACCAGATGGGCGACCCCAAGGCCGGTGCCCGCACCATAGATGGCGATGGGCTTGCCCGCTACCGGCGCGGCGCCGCCAAGCTGGATGCGATCCGATTCAGCCAATACCGGTACCGCCATCGAGACCGCAGTAAAGTCGTTGATCACTTGCAGGCGTGCCAGCCCGAGCTTGCTCTGCATCTCGCTGATGGAGAACTCCCAGCTGTGGTTGGTCATGGCAACCCAGTCACCGTTGATGGGGCAGGCGATGGCGATGCAGGCTTCAGCCACCTGTACCTTGTGTTCCTCCAGATAGAGGCGTACCACGGCTTCAAGGCTGGGATGGGCCAGACCTGAGTAGGTCTTTGCCTGAGAGATAGTACCGGTGGCCAGCTCACACAGGGCCAGACGCGCATTGGTGCCGCCGACATCGCCGACCAGCGCATGGGTATGCTGCATAACAACTCCTTCGTTACAGGATGGGGACGACTCTGGTGTCCCGAGATTATTGTTGGATTATGACGGCCCATTCTATCCGAGGTCAGGCTTGCTCACCCGCCGGATCGATACAAACGTGCGCCTGCTCACAGTGTTGTTGCTTTGCAACATTTGTAAGCGCTTTCATGGTTAGGTGACGTTTTGTAACGAAAAGTACGAAATAATTAGAGATGAGTCATACTTTGTATGGCAGGCGTTAGTTGCCATAACCGCTTGTCTTGTATAGTCCTTAGCTTGAATGGAAACTTGCTTAGCCGTAGATTGAGTGCAAAGACACTGAAGCTAAATTACAAAAACGCCTGGTGGTGATGATGAATACCCTTGATAAAATTACGAACAACTTGGAAAGTTTCAGTAAATCAGAACGCAAGGTTGCCGAGGTGATCCTGGCGTCTCCCCAGACCGCCATCCACTCCAGCATCGCTGCTCTGGCCAAGATGGCCGATGTCAGTGAACCGACCGTCAACCGCTTTTGCCGCCGTCTCGATACCAAGGGCTTTCCTGATTTCAAACTCCATCTGGCCCAGAGCCTGGCCAATGGCACCCCTTACGTAAATCGTCATGTGGAAGCGGAAGATGGGCCGGATACCTACACCGCCAAGATCTTCGAATCCACCATGGCCTGTCTGGATGCCGCCAAAAACAGCCTGGATATCTCTGCCATCAACCGCTGCGTCGATATCCTGACCCAGTCCAAGAAGATCAGCTTCTTCGGCCTTGGCGCCTCCTCCGCCGTTGCCCGCGATGCCCAGAACAAATTCTTTCGCTTCAACATTCCGGTAGTGAGCTTTGACGATATCGTCATGATGCGCATGAGCTGCATCAACAGCAGCGAAGGGGATGTGGTGGTGCTGATTTCCCACACCGGCCGCACCAAGGCGTTGGTCGAGATCGCCGCGCTGGCTCGCGAGAACGACGCCACCGTGATCGGCATGACCGCCAAGGACTCCCCGCTGGCCCGCGAGTGCAATCTGGTGCTCTCCATGGATGTGCCGGAAGATACCGATGTCTATATGCCGATGGCATCCCGCATCGCCCAGCTGGCGCTGGTGGATGTGCTGGCGACCGGTTTTACCCTGCGCCGGGGGATGAAATTTCGCGAAAATCTGAAGAAAGTGAAAGAGGGATTGCGCGAATCCCGCTTCGAAACCCCGCACTCTTCCTGAACCGTCGGGGGCTCCGGCCCCCGACTGTCTATGCCACCCGCCTTGGT
>NZ_JBFODN010000120.1:0-3706 GCF_040908345.1 Aeromonas sp. R3-1 | reverse complement strand
AGCATTGGGTGCCCAAACTATGCTATAGATAGCATCGCCGCTGTGATTTACAGCCTCATATATGAAGTGGTAAATTACACTACAGACTAGGACCGAAAAACTTGAAAGTAAAAACAAGTTTTTTCTTATCATAACTGTTGCCTCATTATTAATTTAAAGGTCAGCTAATCTGACTTTGGAAATATATTCGCCCATTAAGAATGAATAAGGAGTCCTGCATGCTATATCAAGTTCTGTGCTACTCTGTATTTTATCTAAAATTAATTCGACCCCTAGTTCTTCTTTAATGTAAAAGCATGTGTCAATATATTTGTTTACATCGACGCATAGTTTTGGAGGCGGACCAATGCGTATATAATTAAATACATCACATGGGATTTCAATTTTTTGTTTTTGATGCCAATCCCCCCATGAAATATTTATTAGACATCCTGAATCATGGATGTAATATAATGTTTTATTTAGTTTGTCATTAATTGACATCGCATTTATGTTAAGATCTAAGATAATGCTGATGTTAAGCTTACTTAATCTTTTAATCATTGAGATTAAGTCATTGGCAATGATGTGAAGTATTCTTTCCTCGACCTTAAATAAAACAGAAAATGGTCGGCGTTCTTGCGGGCGCAAGGATGAACAACACTCTTCTAATAATGATATCTGTGTGAGAGTTAATTTTATTAGACTGTCTGTAATACAATTCTTATAAAAAGAGTTTGCATCTAAATTCAATGGCCTAAAATAAAAACTGTACATTTTTAATTTTGGGTTTTTACAAAAAGCATCCTGTATATAAAGTTTAGTGTAATTGGCGTCATTAAACGATTCTGTGATATCAAACGTAGAAGATAGATTAAAGATCATATATCCTCCTATTAAAAATTGTTAATTACTATCTGTGTATTAAATATTTCAAAGTTGAGTTTCGCAGTCTTCTTTAACTTCAAGACCAGATCTCTCAGGGTTGAAAACATATCCTTTACCTGATATGTTAATTAAGCACAAACAGTCTTCATCGACTTTCTTAATAAACTGTCTGATATTTGAAAGTGAAACAGATACTGTGTTGTACCCAACAACCCTATCCTTCCAAATCTTACTTAATAACTCTTCTCTTGTTATCAAGCGTCCTTCATTTTTAATTAGATATGCCAGTACATCACAATCCTTTTTTCCTAACCTTGAGTTGACACTTGTTCCATCTATAGCTTTGTAATGGACAATGCCACTATTTAAACAAAATGAGAGCTTTTTGTTTGTGTGTGTAAGCTTCATGATTAAGTATTCCTCATTGAGTTTGGCTTAAGTTTAAATTTATTTTTTTATTATCTCTTCGTGTGATATTAAAGTAATGAAAATAAAATAATAAATTATGTGAAATGTGAATTTCCTTGCAAAACAGCATGTTAGCGATTTTTTGTGAAAAGGTGATTCAGATGTTGATGCATGGTAATGGTATTCACCTGACTGTTGTCCCACACAAGGGAGTGGTCATATGGCTTCAAACCGGATAAAAAAACAGTACCCTACAGTGTTATCTGGAGTCACTGTATGACCATCAACAAGAAAATAGCACGTCGCAAATTTAGCCTGCTAGAGCTCGCCAAAGAGCTCAATAATGTCAGCAAAGCCTGCAAGCTCATCGGCTACAGCCGTCAGCAGTTCTACGAAATTTGCCGTAATTACCAGAGCTATAGTGCCTAGGGCTTGCTCGACAAATTACTAAGTTGTAAAGAAAGGGGCTGCTCACGAGTATTGGCAGACAATTACACTGTCAGCTCCGCTACAATAACCTTGGTCTTTTGGCAATGTAAGCGTCCAATCTCTTCTTTCCAGGGAGACCTTGTGTAGTGGTTAACTAAATCCGGACACTTGGTTAGGCCATTCTTCGGCTTTTGCTGGCGGTATCCCGTCATTGTGTTGATGTGGACGCTGTCAGTTGTAGTAATCCATCAGGTAATAACTGATATCTCGTTTCGCCACTCGCAAGCTCATATATTCCATAGCCGGGAGCCACTCTGACTTCAGGCTTCTGAACAACCGCTCCATCGGGGCATCTCAGCAGTTACCACGACGACTCATGCTCTGGGTCATACGATAGCGCCACACTCGTTGCCGAAATGCCCGGCTACCATATTGGCTGCCCTGGGTGCCCTTCTAAGAGTCAAGTCGTTATTTGAGTGCTGTTGAACAACCGGTTTTGATTGCGTAACAACGTATAGACTTCACACGAAATATAACGTTTTAGGTAACGTAGTGCTTCCATTTTTGAGTGACCCTCAGCTACCCGTTTGACCACATATTCTTGTGTTTTCGTATAGGTACGCAATCGCCCTATAGCGATAATATGCAGAGCACTATTGGCGGCACGATTAAGTCTGTGACGATTTGTTTTACCGGAAGATACGGGGACTGGGCTGACGCCTAATAGATGGCCATCCGGCGGCGCAAGCCCAAGCAGCCGGTAATGGTGCATTCGGATCAGGGCAGCCAGTTTACAGGTGGTGAATGGCAGGACTTTCTGAAGGCCCACAACCTGAGTTGCAGTATGAGCAGACAGTGGCAACTGTCACGACAACGCTGTCGCCGAGAGCTTCTTCCAGTTGCTCAAACGGGAGCGGATCAACGCAGGATTTACGTGACAAGAGACCGATTATATAGAGATGTTTTACAACCCAATCAGGCGTCATGGTTCCAATGATGGGCTATCGCCGGTAGAGTTTGAAAGGCAGTTTATTTTTCAGCAACAGAGTGTCTAAAAAACTAGTAACGATTCAATTTTAAAATGATTTAATTAAAGTGTAATGCTGTCATGGCCGAAAATTTACACCCACAGTTTTTTAAATTTGTGGGAGTGGACCAGCAAACGTTACCAGATTAATTTTAATAAAGGTCTTCTCAAGGTGTTTACAGAGAAAAGAAATGCGGCTTAGTGCAGCCCTTCGGACTTGAATTCGCCGGTTGATTCAATATTCACCAGCACGAAGCAAAGCATGAGATCAATTACCATCTGATCGGTGACTAAAACTGGCGGCCTCACATCAACACAGTGATGGGATGCCGCCGGAAAAAGTCTAACTTAATCCTAACCAGGTGTCTGGATTTTTCTGGCCACTACCCTTGGCTAAGGGTTAAAGGGCCACACATATGACTTGACGGGTGTAATTACCAATAGACGCACTGATGTGCCCCCCATCTCTCATAAGGTATGAAGGATAGCTAGTGGCGCCCGAAGTGTAGCGTGTCCAATATGCATCATATGATGGTAGCCCTGCGTACTTAAAGTCACAGATAGCAGTATAAACTTCGCGCATCTCCGAAGTTGTCGGGAGGCGCCCCCTTTAGCGCTACAATAAGCGACAGCATCATTCATGGTGAAATGGCTGATCCTTGTGCCTGTGCTACCATGAGGAGCTTTATCAGTGATGTAAGTGTTGGGAGTAAACCCTTCTGCCACATCGTGATGGTAATCCCGTGGCAACATATAGGTTTTTCCCCCGATAGAGAGGTTTTCTCGCTCCTCCCAAATAAAGGTCAGCGGAGTTGCAACATTCTGCCCTCGATGGCGTTGTTTCCCAAATCAGCCAGCAAGTCATGACGTTCCCAGCCCTGGGTGAGCGCTACACTCGGGGTTTTCTGACAGGTAGGCCAAGGGCATTCAGTTTGTTCATCGCACATACGTATACCATGGCCTCTCCCACTTGAC
>NZ_JBFODN010000012.1:0-26128 GCF_040908345.1 Aeromonas sp. R3-1 | reverse complement strand
ACTAAAAAGGCGGGCCCTGTAAGGGCCCGCCAAGTAGGCATTAAATACAGGGAACACAAGTCAGGGTTTAGAAGTAGTATTCTACGCCCATGCCCAGACCAAACTCTTTATCACCATCTTGTACCACTGACAGACCACGGCGCTGCAGATAGTAAGGACGAACATAGGCAACGGCCGAGTCATCCAGGAAGTACATGACCTGACCGGAGATGATGGAGTCGCTGAACTCGCTCACCTTAAAGTCGCCAGCGGCAGTTTCAAATTCAGGCTTCAGGTTGGCGGCATAGGCGAGTTTGAACTGCCACAGACCTGTGTTGTATATCGTGGCCAAGGTGTAGCTATCTTGTGACATGCCGTTCAGTTGTGAGGTGCCTACACCGCTAACATCCAAGTCCATGTCGGTATAATCGGCGGTCAGGCGCTTATAGGCACCATAGAAACCGAGGCCATTGTCAAAGTTCAGCTCGAAGCCCAGCAGATAGGCATTTGAGTCGCCTGTTCCTTTACTATGCGTCAGGAGTTCATCAGTTTTAGCTTCAGCGGTCTTCTGCGTTCCATAAAAATGGCCCTCTTCGATTTTGCGGTCAGTACCTTTTTCATAGGTCGCGTGCAGGGTCAGCGGGCCGGTATTGTAGTGAGCGCCCAGGCCATAGAAGTTGGAGCTGGCATCATTGGTATTGTTACCGCGGCCCAGCGCCAGGTTGTAGCTGAAGCCACTATGGTTGGCGGAGTCAAAGCGGATCATGTTGGATTGACGATCGTAGTTACCACCACCGATGATGTCGCCGCGCCAGTCCATCACTTTACCGGTAGAGATACTGCTGTACGGCCAGTCAAGCACTTCATAGAGCGGTGTTAGCATACGGCCTGCGCGAACTTTACCTATCCCTTCCCACTCGAAACCACCGAAGGTATCGCGCACCCCCAGCTTGCCGTCACCGCCAGACTCACCGACGTTACCGGATTCGATTTGCCAGATAAACTTGGGGCCGTTGGCAAAATCCTTGCTGCCACGGAAACCGATGCGAGATTCATTTTCGATCTTGATGGGGTTCTCGTATCCGCCATTGGCATCAACGGTTGCCCAGTCAGCACCAGTCCAGGCGGAGATTGCGATCTGGCCATAGATGTCGACATTCTTGATATCTGCATGAGCAGGCAGTGCGAAAGCTGAAGCAATGACAACAGCCAGTGCGGATTTATTGAACATAAGATAGCTCCTGATTTTATGGACTTAGCTTTTTTTTCGGCAGTTGGCTGTGTGCCTTCCGCTCGATTATCGGTATTGCAATCAACACCCCGAAGGGCAAAAAGTCTTGTCTTGGCTACCTGCAAACCCGGATGTCTTGGCACATCTGTAGTTGGCAGTCCTGATCATCACATGTTGTTTTTTTATGTTCCGATTCTTGGCTATCGGACAACCCCAAGAGTACGTTCGCGGTGCGAAATATCAATGAAAAGTTCCCTCAACGTTTCAAAAGTATGACCGAGTGCAAATAATCATGGGCAAGGTCGTAAACAGCCTCATGGCAGGTATCACGGTGATGAGAGCGTTTTCTTGAGGCCGCAGCCAGCACCAGTACGGGTTTTCATCCGGTACAGGGGAAGAGGTGTCAGTTAACCTGCCGATAACAGATAATTTTGTGATACAAAAAAACTTTCCCTCTCATTGAGGGAAAGTGATCTGGTGGGGATGCGGGGCGAATAGGGTTCAGCCTTGCTGGCCGAGGATGCGGGGGATCTGCTGCGCCTGATGGTGGATATGGGACGAGACCTGTACCGAGAGCTGACTCACCTGACGGGCATGCTGATGGATACGGGTGATCAGATCGGCAAAACTGGCCAGCTTGTGTTCCTGACTTTTGGCGTTGTCGGCGCCCTGCAGGGCGATCACTGCGGTGTTGCGGGCGATCTCCCGCACTGCCTGGGTGGTCTGGCGCAGTTGTTCCGCCTGCGCCCGCTGGCGGCTTGACTCGCTGGTGATCCGGTTCAGTACAGTGCCAAGCTGTTCACCGGATTGGGTCAGACGCCCCAGAATATCGGTGATCTGGTTGAGGGATTGCTGGGTATTGGCCGAGAGGTGGCGCACCTCATCGGCGACCACCGCAAAACCGCGTCCCTGTTCCCCTGCGCGGGCCGCTTCGATGGCGGCGTTGAGGGCCAGCAAGTTGGTCTGCTGAGCGATATGACCGATCACATCGACAATGGCCGTCACATCGGCAACCGAGCGGGTGAGGGCTTGCAGCGCCTCATCGCTCTCGTCAATCGCCAGTCCTGTCTGATGAGTGGCGTGCAGCATGCTCCCCACCAGATCTTCGCTCTGGCTCATCGCCTGTTCGTTATGGTGGGCATGCTGGGCGATGTCGGCGGCGACCTGATGGACCTCTCCGGCCAGCTGGTTCAGCTCATCCATCATCTGGCCGCTCTCGTCGACCACCTGTTCGGTGGTGCGGGTGCTGTGGTGGATCTCGTCAACCTGACTGACCATCCCTTGCAGACTGAGGGATACCGCTGACAGCTGCCCCTCTTTTTGTTGTTGGTCCAGTTGCAGACGACCGATCAGCCGATTGTAGCTGGCAACAATATCGGCCAACTCGTTGCGATCGCGCCCGGTAGGCAACGGCTCGGCCTGCCCCGTCTGATCGAGTTGCATAAAAGCTCCGCGCAGTCGCAACAAGGGGGTGAGCAGCCAACGTCGTTGCACCAGCGCAAACAGCAGGGCGACTATCACCAGACAGAGCGCCAGCGTGCCGAGGATGGTGGCCAGCTCCTGATTGACGGCTTGCCGTTCGCGGGCAAGTTGTTCCCCCATCTGTCTGGTCGCTTGCAACATCGCCATGATGTCTTGCTGCACGGTCTGGCGGCCAGCCTGTTGCTGTTGCAGCGCCGCACGGCTGTTGGCCAGCTCCTGTGGATAGCGGCCCAGCAGCGAGCGTAATTCGCTGCGCGGTTGATCTCCCAGCTCCTTGCGTACCGGCTCCCCCAGCGTGAACTCATCGGCGGGCGCCTCTTCATACAGGCCGAGCAGCGGCAAGGCTTGCAGCGCTTGGGCCTGTTTTTGCAGTGCCTCCAGCTCGAAGCGGATCCCTTCGAGCAGCTTCTCATTGCCCTGTTCCATATAGCTTTGGCGCAAATGGGCGAGGCGCGGCAGGCTCGCCAGGATCTCGGTTGCACCGCGGCGATATTGCTGTGCTGCGGCAGATTGTTCCGTGCTGGCGCCTTGCTCCCCATAGCGGATCAGCGCCATGGCCTGGCTGCCCAGCTCACTCTCCGCATTTTGCAGTAGCAGCTGGCTGTTGCCCGAGAGCTTGCCTGCGGCCTGATAGTCGTGCGCGATGCGCTGCGCCATCTGCTCGAGTTGCTGCCTGAGCGGGGCCGCCACAGTATCATCCTGAGCGGCCAGCGAGGAGAGCGCTTGCTGACGGATCTTCTCCGCAGCTGTCAGTTGTTGCGGATCGCCGCTGTTGAGGTAGTCACGCAGGCTGTTTTGCAGGCTCACTGTCACCAGTTGTTGCAGCGTCTCGTGCTGATGCTGGGCCTGATTGGTATGGGCAAGCTGTTGCCAGCCGAGGTAGAGGGCCAGCGCCTGTCCTCCCGCAACCAGTAACAAAACAAGGGAGGATAGGGTGGCGTAATGGGCGATTTTCACGGGGTAATTCCTGTCAGCACAGACCATGGGGGAGCGTGGCCCGAGCCTAAACAGGGATGATGGCGTTTTTATGACAGCATGGTCAGGTAACCCTATCTTGCCGGCTTAACTGGCTGGGGATACCTGAGCGCGGTTGCGTTGGCCAAGCATACCGAGCAGGGCGCCTCCCATGATAAGTGCACCGGCCAGCAGATGGCGCGAGGTCAGTGCTTCTCCATTGAGCAACACCAGCAGCAAGGTGCTCAGCAGCGGTGTCAGGTAGGCAAGGGCACCGATCCGGCGTGGATCGCCGTCTCGCAGCGCCAGATACCAGGTCACAAAGGCCGCCCCCATCGGGCCCAGCGCCAGCCCGATGATCAGCCACCAGTCACTGGTGGGGATCTGCGCGAATGGCAGGGGCCCCTCCAGCAGACGGGCAAGCAGCAGTGCCAGCAAACCTGCGGGCAGACAGGCTGCCGCAGTGACCACGGCGGGGGCTGGCGGCAGACGGCGTGATAGCACCGAATAGGCCCCCAGACGACAGCTGCACCGAGCGCCAACAGGTATCCCGACAGATAGGCCTGCTGCAGTTGCAGCTCGCCATTGACCATCACCAGCATGGAACCCGCCAGACCAAAGGCGCCAGCCAGCAGGTGACGGGCATGGAGGGGATGGCCGGGCAACAACAGCGGGGTGAACAGAATGATGCAGAGCGGCCAGAGGTAGTTGATGAGGTTGGCCTCCAGCACCGGGGCATGGCGAAAGCTCATAAAGAGCAGCAGATGGTAGAGCAGCAATGTCGTAACCGTCACCAGCCAGGTAATAGGGCGAGCACGCCACTGGCGCCAGAACGGCAAGGCCCCGACCCCGCAGAAAAACAGCACCAGCCCGACCAGCACCAGTGGTGACACGCTGGTGACCCGTGACGTCAGCGCCGCCAGCGAGGCCCACAGCACAATGGTCAGCAGTGCAAAACCGGTGGATCTATCCCACCAGGAACATCCGGACATCCAACACTCCTTTGCAAGATGAAACAGGGCTTGGCCTCAAAGACAAGCCGAAGAGAAGCAGTCTATCAGAGAGCGCATGCTCTGAACGCAGAAAGGAGAGGGTCATTACGGTTGGATGGTCGGATTCATTGTCGCCAAAAACGACCAAGGGGTTGGCATCGTGATGATGCCAACCCCTTGTTTTGTATGGCGCTCCCGACTGGAGTCGAACCAGTGGCCTGTCCCTTAGGAGTCTAGATGTTATTAGTTTCATATAGAATCAGTTGGTTTTATCTGAGATTATATTTTGATTAAAAACAGCATGTTACTTAATATGTTTGTATCCAGTGGTTTCATGAAGTCTCACTCCAATGCACTGCGTTGGAGGGGTACGAGGAGGGGTACGGATGGCGATAAGTAAAGACTTGGAGGTCTCGTCACTCAAGCCAGTTGAAGGTGTTAAAGTTAAGCGCTATGCGATTCAATCGAAGCATGGTGGTGGGCTCAAGATAGAAATCCGTGAAAGTGGCCTCAAGCGTTTTGTATATCGCTTCAAGATTGGTGGTAGTGAAGGCGAATTGTTGCTGGGGAGTTATCCTGCCCTGACTCTGGCTAAAGCTAGAGAGGAGCATGGGAAAGCCGTGCAGCTTGTGAAGCGGGGCATTGACCCCACCAAGTTTGCGGCACAAGAAAAGGCTAAAAATGAAACGGCTCTGACGATGGATGAGTTACTCGGACGATGGCTCGATGCGCAACGTGTTGCTCAGGTCGTCAAACCCAAAACCCTCCAATGTCATCAGGATCGTTGGAATCGTCATCTCAAGAAGACCCTGGGCAATATTCGCTTAATCGATCTGACTCGTGCCCACTTGGCACAAGCGTTAGAGATAACTAGGCGCGCAACAAAAGACGAAACCCGTAAGGGGTTGGGAACGCTGAATCAGATGTTGGATTATGCGGTGGTTCACTGCCTGATTGAAGCTAACCCGGCAAGGCTATTACGGCCAAAAGATTTTGGCGCCAGCGCAGGGGCTCCAAGAGAGCGTTGGCTGACTGTCCCCGAATTGCGCAGGTTATGGAAGGCCATTGATGAGGACTTGGGGAGCGGCGGCAGCCTGGCTGCTGGGGGACGGGGCGTTTCTCGCCATGCCACTATTTCTCTGCCTGCAGCGAATGCGATCAAGCTATTGATACTGACCGGATGTCGGCGTAGTGAAGTCGCCAATATGCGTTTTTCACAGATCAAGGATGATATATGGACCATACCAGAAACAAAAAATGGTAGAGCTCATACAGTCTTTATTTCCCCTCAAGCAAGATCAGTAATTGAGGAACAGGGGCAGTATGCCAATGGTGATTTCGTATTCGAATCTGATCGTCCAAAAAATGATGAAATAGAGCCAATTTTAGTCGACTCAATTACACGAGCGCTAAGACGATTCATTGCCAGATGTTTAGCTGATATGGAACCATTTACTGTCCATGATTTACGGCGTAGTGCGGCTACTAACTGGGCGGAAAGACTAGATATTGAGGAAAGAGTGATTGAGCTTTGCTTGAATCACACTCCTATTAATAAACTGATTAGAACTTACCATCGTTCACGGCATACCGAGAAAACCCGCCTTGTATGGATTAATTGGGGCCGACTGGTAGCCGATGAGGTGATGCAAGATCCTGCTGCTGAAGCAGAATTCAAGAACGTTGTGAAAGTGAGTTTTAATAGAAAATAAGTGGCTATGATAATGCTGAGTGATGGACTAAACTATTAAATAGTTTAGTCCATATTGATTTTATTTACACTGAATTAACATTAATAATCTCTAAATTGCCCTCAATGGTTTAAATTAAATCAAAACTGGTGGATAATTCAATTTTTATATCTATTCAATTGTGGAATTCAAGTTCTCGCAATTTTCTCGTACTCAGCCCTGATCAGCGCCTCAACGATTTTATTTTTATTTTCATTTCTAGCTAAGCTAAGTTTATCAAGAATATCGCCAATATCTTGGCTCATGTTTATACTGTATTGTTTCTTATCTTTGTTTTTATCTCGGTATTTTCTCTGGCTCCATGTTTTTTTCATGGTGAGCGCAATAAGTTTTGAGCTATCCTCATTGAATGTGCGCGTCACATCAAAAAATGAAATAATATCATCTCGAACTCCAATTGAGCCACGAGGTACTAGCGGAATATAATCTGACCTAGTACCACGCAAGTAATCATACATCCAAGGGATTTTTTGCTTTTCATCTTTTTTTAGCCAATGCGTAACTTCTTGATTATCTATAGCATATGAAGACGATTCTTTTATGTTTTCTAATATCTGCAATTTATTAACCTTGTCAACTTTAAGTCTATTTATACAGCAGGCGATTAAAAATACACTTATATTTATGTTTGTGATTTCGTTTACTCTCACAACTCTTTGAATATTATTTTGCTGTACAGTTTTACCCAGGTTAATTTTTAAATTATAGTTAAATATTCCATTAGGAGTGCTTTCGAGTATTAAATGACTTAAGGTTCGCCAAATGTAACAAAGCAATCGAGTGTTTTTATCATCTATCCAAGAGAGGTCATTATTGGAAATGCAATTTTGGGAATATTCTTTGTGGAGTATTTCTATAAATCGGT
Source organism: Aeromonas sp. R3-1 (assembly GCF_040908345.1). Lineage (NCBI taxonomy): Bacteria > Pseudomonadati > Pseudomonadota > Gammaproteobacteria > Aeromonadales > Aeromonadaceae > Aeromonas > Aeromonas sp. R3-1. Next base: position 18,874 of record NZ_JBFODN010000012.1, on the reverse strand, counting down.
CGAGGTTAAGTGGTGAATCGTCTCTAATATTATTTTCAGACATGAATTTTTGGGCGTTAGGTTCTAAGCTGGCTCTTGATAGTTCGTTTTCAAGATTCTCAGTTGTAGGAATTATGCATACTGAATACGCATTTATTTCACATGTTCTATACCAAAGGTAATCAACGAAGTATCTGTCGAGTAACTGTGTTCTGATAACTTTTCCATCCGCCCAGATCGCCATATTTTCACCCCAATAACTTAAAACTACATTGTAGTTTTTATTGTGTGTTTTATGAGTGTTTTTTGTGGGATTTTGTGATGCATTTCACGTGTTTTTTTATGTTTAGCCTGGTGCGGGCTGGGTCAATCAGTGTCTGGGGTGTCTGGCTTTAAGCTCCCGATGTATCTGGTGGTTTGGCTCCAGATCTTGTTTGGTGTGCTATGAATTACTGTGTGTGTCAGTAAAGTTCTTTTCTTCATGAGTTTATCGCAAAATTCAGTGGAGGCTGGGTTTCATTATTCAGTTGTGGGAGGGAGTAAATTAACTGTGTGAATTAATGAGGTTGAGATTAGGTCGGTTAGATAGTGGTTTTCTTCGGATGGTAATTTTTCACATGAGGTCCTTCGTTATGAAGCCATAACGGAGAGATTACATGAAGTTGATTAAGCTGAAAGAAGTCATCGAAATGACTACCTTATCCAAAGCGACAATTTATCGCTTGATGAGTAAAGGGGAATTTCCAGGTGCCATTCCTTTAGGGCCTCGTGCGGTCGCTTGGAAGCTGTGTGAAGTAATTGAATGGATTGATTTGAAGGCATCTGCCAGATAGGAGGTATCGAGCTAAGTTCAGAGTAAATTCTTTGTCTTAATGCTCGGCATTATCGAGCGCTTATCGAAAATAACCAAGCTTTTCTCGGCGATTTAGAATGTCGCTCAGTTCGGTAATAGTAATACTATACACACAAGGTGTATAACAAGGTAGAGGGGGCAGGAGATATATCGAGGGATAGAGTGATACACCATCAGAGTGTATCACAGGGTATACCTACGAAAATATTTGATATATACACGAAGTGTATACCAATCAGATGCACATCAGGCTTGTACGTCAGATACAAGCAATTAGCAGTATACATCTGCATAGCGAAGCATATGCAAAGCACTGGGCGCTTAATATTGGCTGATATATCAATCTACTGGTTTGATAAGAGAGCAAGGTATCAGTGGACTGTAAAGTTTTACGTAGCAATCCTCATTAATGACGATTAGTGCAGTTACTTGAACATCTAACCAACAGGCATGGGTATTCCATGCGAGCTATAGGAACTTATATGAAATCAAAAGTCGGGTATCATTTAATAGCCGACGAGCTAGAAAATTTGCGAGTTGTGGCTGAAGCTAAGTATGGTTCAATATCTTTTGAACAGTTGAAAACATCCGTGGAGGTAATCGCTAACTTCTTGAATAAACACCCAAGAGTGTTTGCAGTGCGCGTTGATCTACGCTTTCCCCAGATACCAGTTATGGATGACCCGGACATGCCGACAGGCTTTCCACCGGAGGTAGAAGAGGAAGAGGTTATTACGCGCTTTTTTGCTTCACTAAAAAGCCAAATACAGGCGGCACGTCACCGTAAGGGTAAGGCTGGTAAACCATTCTTCTTGGGATTTATCTGGGTGAAGGAGCAAGTAACAAGCCAGTACCCTCATTATCACGTGGTGCTACTATTTAACCGAGATGATTACGGTCATCTTGGGGATTACTCTAATTTCAATGCGGATAACATGGCTACACGCATCTGTAAAGCTTGGTGCAGAGCCTTGAGGCTCACATACCCTGATTATTCATCTTTGGTGCATTTCCCTGATGACGCTGAGTATCGATTTGATCACCGAGATGCTGACCTGCACAATGAGAAATTTTATAAATTCTTGGAGAGGACTGCGTATTTATTTAAATTACGTACGAAAGTTCGAAACAGCCGTAATTTTGGGCGTAGTCAACTGATAAGGTAATGTTTACACTTAATTCATGGGCTCTAAATAACTGATCCTAATAGTGCTACACCTTCGCTGTGCCATAGCCATTCCCGGCGAAAGGAGACACGGTATCCATGAAGTGTTTCACTCGGGCCAGCAGGCTGGCCATTCCTCTACATTGATGATTGCGCGTGATGGTTTCATGTAACTTGTGCCACAGCCGTTCTATGTGATTAACCCAAGGGCTGTAAACTGGCTGGAACACCAGGCAGAACTTGGGGTTTTTCTTCAACCATCGCTCGGTCTGTTTGCTTTTGTGAATGATGTAGTTATCGAGGAGCAGCGTGATGCTTTTGGCTCGTCGGTAGTGGCGACGCAGCTTTTCCAGCATGGAGATAAACAGGGATGTGACGTGATGGCGAGACAGGTCAGACCGTGACTGGCAAAACCCGAGGTATTCAAAGCACTTTCGAGAGCGACAAACTGATAGAGGAGCACGTCATCGAATCCCATCAGGGACCGAGGCAGTAGCCTCGATCACACTCCGGATCTATGGCTGCAATCTCAACCTAACTTACCGTCATCGATTGAAGGCTTGGCAAACCGGGGCGACCATTGGCCTACCTGTCAGAAAGCCCATAGTGTAACGGTCACTTGGGGCTGGGGAAGTCATGATTTGCTGGCTGATTTGGGCAACAACGCTATGTTCAAGAAAAGTGCTAAATTGATACTGAAAGAATTTCGTACTAAAACAACAAAAAACACCGACCTTAAGTCGGTGTCAGTTGATAACCATATCTATACACAAAGCGGGATATCAGTTATTACCTGATGGATTACTACAACTGGCGGCATCCACATCGTTACAATCTTGGGATGCCGCCAGAAAAAGCCTAAGACTGACCTTACCAAGTGTCCGGATTAAGTTGATCATTACATAGCCTACTATCATTCCCATGGAGTAACGTTGACGTACTTGTATTTGGCGTAGACAGGTTGGCTGTTGTAGGTACTTGGCGGGAAGCTGGGATTGGCGCTGATCCAGTTGTTCACAAAAACCTGCATCCAACTGGTGACGGGGCGGCTCTCTCGGCGCACGCTCACCCATTTGTTCTGGGTGCGGCTGAACACCTGCCAAGTGACACCCGCTGCATCGATGTTAAAGGCGTAGCGCTCCATATTCCAGATTGACATGCCGTACTTGCCTAAATCGATGTCTTGAGGATACTGGCGCCCCTGGATCCAGACGTTAGTATGGAGCACGTTGGTGCCACCCATTAGCTCGATGTCGACTTCATAATGGGAGCTGGTGCCCGAATCTCCAGTATAGGTAAAGAAGGAGCTGATGGTACCAGGCACAGATCCTGCCTGCATCTGCACCTCATAGCGGCCCTTGCGAGTGTAGTTGTAGGTTCGTAGTTCCGCACAGCTCTTGTTGCCCTGGTCGGATTTCGCATGGAGGATGGCCATGCCGGACTCCATCCAGACGTTTGCGGCGCGCCAGGTGCAGTCGAATTCTGACCCACCATTGCGCCAGCCATCAGAGACCTGCCAATCCTGATTGCTCCACCACCATGCAGAAGCTTGGTTGGAATATAAGCCCCCCGCCAGCAGCAATGCTGATATTATTCCAAGGTTACGCATATTTTTAATATTCCTATGTCTGTATTAGTTAGTGTTTTTATTGATGGAAACAAGCAGTGAAATAATAGCTTAAAATAAATATGAAAACTTATGTTGATATCGCATCATGACAGTTTTATTTTATTGAAAATACTAGCTGAAGGTATGAAACACATAATGAAAACTGATATGGCCAGAATAAAAAAGCCACCGTATATAACGGTGGCAAAAGCACGGACTCCCGATCCGATGAGTTAAAATCAGCTGGCTTGGCGGCGATAGATCTCGACCAGTTCGGTGGCCAGTTCGCGGCACAGAATGGAGGTCATCAGGTGATCCTGGGCATGTACCATGACCAGTGTCATCTTGGTCTTGCCTTCGCCCTCATCGGCTTCAATCAGTTTGGTTTGTACGGCATGGGCAGCCTTCCCTGCGTCGGTGGCCTGGAGCAGCAAGGCATCCGCTTCGCTGAACTGGCCAGCACGAGCCTGACGCAGGGCTTCGAAACAGAGACTGCGAGATTGGCCGGCATTGACGATGATGCCCATGACTGCTTCTTCAAGATCCATCATTTATGACTCCTTAAAATCCATTATTACGAGAGACGTTGGCGAACCATTCACCACTTTTCTTGACGGTGCGCTGCTGGCTTTCCAAATCAAGGCTGATGAATCCATAGCGGTTCTTGTAGGCATTCATCCAGGACCAGTTGTCAATAAAGGTCCACAGGTGATAACCACGGCAATTACTTCCTTCAGCAATGGCGGTATGAATCCACTGGAGGTGGCCACGAATGAAGTCGATACGATAGTCGTCTTTTACCTGACCATCTTCACCAATGAATCTGTGTTCCCCTTCGACACCCATGCCATTTTCGGAGATATAGCTTGGAATATTTCCATAGTTGTCGCGCAGGTTGATCAATATGTCATAAATACCGCGCTCATATATTTCCCAGCCACGATAAGGGTTCATTTTGCGGCCTGGCATCTCGTAATTCTCGAAGAACCAGTCAGGCAGGAAAGGGGAGTCCGGGTTGATGGCCGTCATGCGTGCCTTCACTCGCCGCGGCTGGTAATAGTTGATGCCGAGCAGATCGATCTTGCCGGCGGCCAGCAGTTCGCAGTCGCCGCTTTGCACCACGGGCATCTGATCGTGTTCGCGCAGGATATCGATTAGCTCCTGGGGATAAACTCCCTTCACCGCAGGATCGAGGAAGGCGCGGTTGAAGAACAGGTCAGCAATGAACGAGGCCTTCAAGTCCGCCGGGTTTGAAGAGCGCGGATATGAGGGGGTCAGGTTCAGGACAATGCCGATCTGGCCGGGCAGGGATAGTGTTCGATAACGCTTCACCGCCAGGCTGTGGGCCAGCATCATGTGATAAGCCACCTGGGCTGCCCGTCTGAAGTCCATCTGGTTCGGGTAATGGAAGTCATACAGATAACCACCTTCCACCACCACCACTGGTTCATTGAAGGTCATCCAGCAGGCGACGCGATCACCGAACAGTTTGAAGCAGAGCTCTGCGTACTCGGCATAAGCCGCCACGGTTTCGCGGCTCTCCCAGCCCCCCAGCTCCTGCCAGTACATCGGCATGTCGAAGTGGAACAGGCCGATGAAGGGTTTGATCCCCTTGGCCAGCAGCTCATCGATAACCTTGTTGTAGAAGTCGACGGCCTCCTGGTTGACGGTGTGGCCATCCGGCAGCAACCGGGCCCAGGAGATGGATGTGCGGAAGCTGTTGTGGCCAATCTGTTCCATCAATGCGATGTCTTCACGATAACGATCGTAGAAGGTGGAGGTGTTGGCTGGGCCTACCTGACCGTGGAAACGATGTGGCTCCGTCTCGAACCAGTGATCCCAGATGGTCGGTGCCTTGCCGCCCACGTTGGCAGCCCCTTCCGATTGTGCGGCCGACGAGGCGCTACCCCACCAGAAGCCTTCGGGGAATGTATATTGCATTGCAGTTTCCTCTTGATGACCGGCGTGCAGGCGGCGTGGCGCCCGCACGCCGGGTGCTTACGCCTGACTCTGAATCGGTGTGATTGTGTCTGCTTTTTCTGATCTGGCGGCTTCTTCCGCTTCAGCCGTCTCGGCTTCCTGCTTGAGCAGGGTGCGTTCGTAAGCCCGCACGAAGGGGTAATACATCAGGGCGGAGATCCCCATGCAGATGAAGCACATGATGACCGGACTGAAGGCCCAGTTGGTCGCCCAGGAGGCGCCGATGGGGGCCGGCGTGGTCCATGCGGTCAGCATCACGACCTTCTCAACCAGACCCAGATCCACGGCAAACCAGGCCAGGATGGCGTTGATCACCGGCACCAGGATGAAGGGCAGGAAGAAGACCGGGTTCATGATGATGGGGGCACCAAACAGGATCGGTTCGTTGATGTTAAAGAACCCGGGGACCACGCCCATTCGTCCTATGGTGCGCAGGTGCACGGCACGGCTGCGCATCAGCAGGAATGCCAGTGGCAAGGTGGATCCCACGCCGCCGATGAACAGGAAGTGATCCCAGAAACCGGGCAGGAAGGTGTGAGGAATGGCCTGACCTGCGGCTAGTGCGGCCTGGTTGCTGGCCAGGTTTGCCATCCAGAAGGGGTTCATGATGCCGGTGACGATCATGGTGCCGTGGATGCCGGCAAACCATAGGATCTGGCACAACAGCACCGCCAGCAAGACGGCAGGCAGGCTGTCGGAAGCCGCCACTAGCGGTTTGAGCATGGCCATGATCGCCTCGGGCAGGATCATGCCTGTGGTTTCCTGCAGCAGCATGTTGAAGGGGTGTAAGGTCAGGATGATCGCCAGGACCGGGATCAGTACCTCGAAGGAGCGCGCCACCCCCATCGGGACCTGCTCGGGCAGACGGATGGTGATGTTGTTGCGCTTGAGCCAGGCGTAGACCTCGGTCGAATAGATGGCACAAATGAGAGCGGTAAAGATGCCCTGACCGGAGAAATACTGGGTGGAGATGGTGCCGTCTTTATATTGCGCCGCCACCAGCATGAACGACATCAGGGAGAGCAGGCCCGTGGTGATGGGGTCCAGGGAGTATTGCTTGGCCAGGCTGGATGCGACGCCCACCGAGATGAAGACCGTCATCAGTCCCATGCTCATGTTGAAGGGCAACATGAGTTCGGTACGATAGGTGTTGGAAAAATCTAGCCAAGCTCTGGCAAAGCCCCAGGTGGTTTCGCTGGAGATGGGGGGGAAGATGAAGACTAGCATAAAGCTGCCGACGATCATGAACGGCAGCGCGGCAATGAAGCCGTCACGGATGGCCAGAACATAGCGTTGCTGGCCCAGTTTTCCTGCCAATGGGCCGATCCGTTGTTCGATCAACTTGACCAGCATCCCATAGAGTGAACTCATTGTGTGTGTCCTTCCTTGTGAGCACGCTTAACCAATCAGGGACAGGGCGTAATCCAACACCTTGTCACCGCGCTGCATGCCGTAATCCATCATGTCGATGGGTTGTACCTTGACACCATGAACGGCTGCCTTGGCTTGTAATTCAGGTTGCATGTACTTGATCTGTGGCCCTAGCAAGACCACCTGGTAGAGCGGCATCTGATCATCGAACTCTGATGCGCCAAAAGCCTTGATCTCGGCAGCCAGGCCCCGTTTTTCGGCTTCTACCAGCATTTTTTTCACCAGCAGGCTGGTGGACATCCCGGCAGAGCAGCACAGCATGATTTTTTTCATGATCATTCCTCAGTTATTAAATTGAACTCACTATAGATCGACCTAATAATTTGGGAAATCGATTTCACATTTGAGCTTTTGCAATTGTGATGTCGATCACTTGTTGGGTTGTGTTTGTGAGCGATCATGGCGTTCACTCTATTGAAAATGAAGTGTTTTTTGTTTTTTTGTTGATGGGTTTAATCGAGTTTTTGCTGGGCTTTTATTTTGAAATATCGATTTCATGCTTATTGGTTTTTTATGCCTACCCAACACCTGCTGGGCAGGCTCCACAAGATGCAGAGCGTACTCTTCCCGCGGTGCATTGATGTTGAAAGCCCCAACAGATACCCGCCTCCATGATGTCCTGTGCTTTACCGCTCTCTGCTGATGGTTACTCCGCCCTGATGGCAGGTCTCGTCATGGCCTAGGGGCCTTTTCTGGACCATGTTGGGGATAGGGAGACCTTTCAGATGTGAGATGGTTGCAAGATTTCATTGCAGAAGCTCGCAGACCTAGGGCAAAGCCCTGCGCCGATGGAGGCGTTGACCTAACCTTGCCGTAAGCCCGAAGGGATGATGACAGTATCGACTCCAGGTACTGGCACGGGCTCATCTACCTGTATGTAGCACTGTATTGCATCGCAGGAGAGATTGCTCTGCGCGGCTGCCGTATTGCGTCAGGAGGCCTAAGGGCACGGTATTACGGTAGAAAATCAGCAGCGCCCAAAGGTGGATGAGAAGCACTCAGAAGGCATAACTTTGTCGTAAAGGCTGTGGATAAGGGAGGGACGCAAGAGTTTGCGGGGCCACTTATCTATTCGCCCTGTGGCGTTTGCATTGATGGGAGATGGGGAAAAAGATAGACACAGGCCCGATATCTGCATAGGGACAAGGTCGGGAGGGGAAAATGCTCCGCCATGGTGACGGAGCATCGGGAGCGCACTTAACGGGTTAATCCGCCTTCATCCAGCACGCTGACAGCCCAGAAGAAGGGAGCATTCCAGTTGATGGTAACTTCGTTCAGGGTCCAGGCTCCTATCTCGTCTTTCCAGCAGGTCTGGCCGGTGCACTTCCCTTTCATAGTGGATGCAACGGGATCGCTGAAGTTGATGGAGTTGGGGCCCCCAGACATTACTCCTGGCGGAACCAGGGGGGACGCGTGATCAGCTGGGTGTGCCCAGAACCTGTGGTGCGGATTCTTCAGCGGACGACTGCCGTAGCCCGACACATAGGACTGGTCGAGGGGGTTGCGGCCCAGCACATAGTCCATGGCATCGGACATGGCCTGCAGGTATTTGCGCTCCCCCGTGAAGTCATGCGCCAGCCCGAGGAAGATGCTGCGATTCACCAGGTTGGAGTTGGAGCCCCAGGGGTATTCGGTGGCCTGATAGGGGATAAGGTAACCCTCTGTCGCCACGCTCTTCTGGTAGCCGTCGGCGGCGGCGATGATAGCGGCGCGCGCCTTCTCCACTTCCTGTTTGCCCAGTTTGTTAGGCACCATGGCCAGCGTGATGGTCCCTGCGCTGCTGAGATCCTGCCAGTAGAGATCACCGCTTGCGCTGCGATCCCCCTTGGGGGCGGCCATATAGAGAGGGGACTGCTGGACGGCCTGCTTGTACTCGGATTTGCCGGTGGTGGTAAATAGCTCGGCGGCAGCCCAGTAGAATTCGTCCTTCAGGTTGGTGTCATCGTAGGGACCGGATCCCACAAAGTTGTCATAGGCATAGACGTCCGGATGGCGTTTTGCCGCCTTCCAGGCTCGTTCGGCTGCCTGTAGGCTGCGCTGTGCGAAGGCCGGATCCAGATCTTTCCATACGCGAGCAGACTGGGCTGCGGTGGCAGCCAGGTTCAGGGTCGCAGCCGTGCTGGGGTGGCTCAGGAAACGGGGTTGTGGATCCTTGTGGGGCGGGAGCGGCATCCCGGTCCAGGCTTCATCGGCGACCTTGTGGAAGACCATGCCTGAGGCATCGATCTCGGTCAGTTTCAGGCTGTCGAGCTGCTTGGACTGATCTCCTACCGGTACCCAGGCCTTCTTGCCTTCGGGTACCTGCATGGCGAGGAAGAACTCCATCATCCAGCGGGATTCGTCCAGCAGATCGTTGTGGCCGTTGTGCTGTTCCGGGATTTTAGCCTTGCCGTCGGCAAAGGCGCTCTTGTCACCCTCTTGCGCCAGTTGCTCTCGCTCATAGAGGTTCATCAAGGTCCATACCGAGATGCCGCCGTTGACCACGTACTTGCCCTGATCGCCAGCGTCGTACCAGCCGCCGGTCACATCCTGCGTGAAGTCACAACCTGGCCACTGGTTGCCCTTGGCATCCTGTTTGTTGAAGCAGGTCACTTTCTCGGGCTTGTGTCCTGCCGGGCGAGCGAGATCGGGGCGCTGGACATATTTGGCCTCGATGTCGATGCCGCTACGCTGCTGATAGAAGAAGGAGAGGGCATCGAATTTCATGGTGTGATAGATGTCATCGCCGATGCTGAATGGATGACTCTTCTGGCCGGCGACCTCCAGTACCAGGCCGGTGCCCGGGGTGGTGACCTGACTGAAGTCGGCAATCTGTACGTTCTCTCCGGATGCGGCATTCAGGCCAAAGGGTGTGGTCTTGCCTTCGGCGATGGCCTCACCCTGGGCATTGCGCAGGGTCCAGGGGAGCGCGTCCTTACTGTCGGTGGCGATGGTCGCACGTTTCAATGCCTTGCTCAGGTAGCCGACTTGGTTGACGCGCACGCTGGCCAGATCAGATTTCTTGACCAGGGATGGACCCGAGAGCGTTGCTTCACCGATGCAGACGGTGGTCGGTGTCTGGGTGCCCATCTGGAGTTGAAACTGGGTCTTCTCGTCCGTGGAGGAGGGCGTGAACTGGATGTCGAAAGGTTTGGGTGTGCTGCTGAGGGCGAGGTCCTGCACCATATGGTTGGTGTAGGGGGCGCCATCATGCTGGATCAGGGCCTTGACGTTGATGTCGCTCTTGGCCATGGCAGTGAAATGGAGCTTGTAGGTTTGCCCCTGAACCAGGCCGAGGTTGGACTGGCCCAGGATGACATCCCAGGGATTGGATCCCGACTCGGTGAAGGTGATACAGCCCATCTGGTTCTCGGCGTTCAGGGAGCCCCCAGCCGTCCACCAGCCATCGGTTCCCTGGAAGCCCCCGTTGGTTAGCAATTCACCCACAGGTCCGGCAGATGCCGAGGAGGCACCGGAGCCTGATGCCCCTGCGCTGGGCAGGGAACAGCCATGCAAGCCAATGACGCAAGACATGGCAAGCGTCAGGGCACTAAGCCGAGATATTTTCATTGTTACCCCTTTGATCACAGACGGAAATAATGGCGTCGATTTTCGCACTCGCGCTGAAAATGACCGAGTCATCCTGCTACCCGCATTTCACTGTCAAGACTTACATACAACCCTTGAGTGGAAATCGATTTCATTAATTAGGTAATAGTAAAGTTTGTGGCAAATCAAGTTTGCCTTTATGAACTGTGATGTGGGCTACAAATTTTCGTTTATTGATATGTAGATCTACGTGATTTGAATTCTATTGAATCCTTATCATCCTCTCTTCATTTCCCGCCAGTTTAACAAAACGGGTGCCGTTCACGGTAAAATATGCAGTGGCATGAGATGATGAAAATATTTTATATTTATGATTTTATTGTTTTTTATCTCCGAGTGCTTTTCCGTGCGCTCCATCCCCTCCTGGATATTTTGCTGGCGCGAAACAGTCTGATCTTTGTGAGCTAAATCACTATTTACTCTCTCGGTGGGATTTTTACCGTGGCAGGGCAAAGATACTGCTGGAATGGTGAAGAGATTTCTGTTTACCATTAAATATTCTTGCAATCGATTTCATATTTAAGCTTTTTTTCAAGGCGGATCCCCATGATCGATGCGTCAGGCGATGAATGAGAATATCCGGAGAGTCATAAGGAAAATGCGTAAAACTACAGGTCTCACCAGGTCTATGACCTGCCTATTCGTGGGGTGCGGCATCTGGAGTGCCGGGATGGCGGATGAGCTGTCGACCATGCCCTATTTTGCCACTTGGCCGCAGACCCACAGCGCCATTGCCAAGGACGAGGGGATGGAGCGCCAGATCCAGTCCCTGCTCTCCCGGATGACCCTGGAGGAGAAGGTCGGCCAGATGATCCAGCCCGACTTTCGTGAAGTGACCCCAGAGGAGGTGACTCGCTACAAGATTGGTTCCGTCCTCAACGGGGGCGGCGGTTGGCCAGGCAACAACAAACACGCCTCAGCAGCGGACTGGGCACGCCAGGCCGACACTTACTGGCAAGCGGCGGAAGCGGGCTTTGAGGGCAGGGGCTATCGCATTCCCTTCATGTGGGCGACCGATGCGGTGCACGGCCACAACAACGTCTTCGCGGCGACCCTGTTCCCGCACAACATCGGCCTTGGGGCGGCGCGGGATCCGGGGCTCATCTACCGTATCGGCCAGGTGACGGCGCGGGAAGTGGCCGCCACCGGGCTGGACTGGACCTTTGCCCCGACGGTGGCGGTGCCCAGAGATGATCGCTGGGGCCGGACCTATGAGGGCTATTCCGAAGATCCCGCCATCGTCTATCACTATGCTGGCGAGATGGTGCGTGGCCTGCAAGGTTCCGCGACGGATCTGCGCGGCCAGCGCCATGTCATCTCGAACGTGAAACACTTCGTGGGGGACGGCGGTACCCTGAACGGGGTCGACCGGGGTCAGAACTTCTATTCGGAAGAGGACCTGCGCAACCTGCACGCGGTGGGCTACTTCTCGGGGCTGGATGCCGGTGCCCAGGTGGTCATGGCTTCGTTCAACAGCTGGCACAACGAGCTCAACCGCGACGTGCTGCCAGAAGACGGGGTGGAGTACAACGGCAAGCTGCACGGCAGCCGCTATCTGCTGACCGACGTGCTCAAGGGCAAGATGGGCTTTGATGGCCTTGTCGTCTCTGATTGGAACGGTCACAGCGAGATCGCCGGTTGCACCATGGGGAGCTGCCTGCCTGCGGTGCTGGCCGGGGTCGACATCTTCATGGTCACGGCGCGCAAGGACTGGATGGAGTTTCGCCAGAGCCTGCTCGATGGCGTGGCGAGCCGGCAGATCCCGATAAGCCGGATCGACGATGCCGTGACGCGTATCCTGCGGGTCAAGATGCGGGCCGGGCTGTGGGAGAAACCCATGCCGTCGGCCCGTGAGCTGGCGGGCAAACAGGGTGAACTTGGTGCCGTGACGCACAAGGCGCTGGCCCGGGAGGCGGTACGCAAGTCGCTGGTGCTGCTCAAGAACGAGGACAGGATCCTGCCCCTGAGCCGGCAGAGCCGGGTGCTGGTGGCTGGGAGCGCCGCCAACGATCTGGGCAAGCAGGTGGGGGGCTGGAGCCTGACCTGGCAAGGCAGCGAGAACGGGCGCGGTGATTTCCCCGGTGCCCAGAGCGTACTGGATGCGGTGACCGCCACCGTCGGTGCGGATCATGTGCAGGTGAGCACGGGATCCGGTGAGCTTGCGGGAGCCAAGCCCGATGTCGCCATCCTGGTCATGGGGGAGGATCCCTATGCCGAGTGGTTCGGCGATATTCCTGACAACAAGACCCTTGCCTATGGGGATCTCAAGAGCAGCTATCACGAGGATCTGTTGACCCTCAAGCGACTGAAGGCGGCCGGCATCCCCGTGGTGACCGTGCTTTTCTCCGGACGTCCGCTCTACGTCAATGAGGAGATCAATCTCTCTTCCGCCTTTGTCGCCGCCTGGTTGCCGGGCACCGAGGGGGAGGGGATCACCGATCTGCTGTTCAAGGATGCTAAGGGCAAGGTGGCCCATGACTTCCAGGGACGCCTCTCCTTCTCGTGGCCCTTCAGCAAGTGCGCCACCACCATCAATCGCACGCCCACCCATATCCCGGGCTGGCAGCGCCCAACCTTCGAGCAGGATCCAGCGGGTGAGTACGCACCGCTTTTCCCCTATGGCTACGGGCTCAGCTACGGCAAGCCTTCCCCTGTGGCGGCCCGGGTCAGCAACCTCAATACCCTGACCCTGGATAAACGAACCTTCGGCTGCAACGAGAGCGACCCCGCCAAACTGAGCGCCGCTGACAAGGTGCTCGAGCTGTTCGGGCCAAAGGCGGGTGAAGAACACCGTCTGCGCATGGGGGATGCCAGCAACTGGACGGGGACTGAAGTCTCCGGCAACAGCGTGACCGAGATGACCTTCATCAAGGTTCAGCCCATCGACTACCTGCGCCAGCAGGATGCGCGAGCGGTCACCTTCCTCGGGGCGGACAAGCCGGGTGTCGACTCCGGGGCCACGATCCAGTTGCAGACCACCCAGGTCAAGGGTGCGGATCGTCGCACCTACCTGAAGGGCGAAAGCGAGCTGCAGGTGACGCTGCGGGTGCAGCAGGTACCAGCGGGGGACATGACGCTGGGGCTGCAGTGTGGCTGGCCCTGCGGCAAGTCCATCGAGATTGCTCCGGCCTTGCGCCAGTTGCCCCCGCAGAAGTGGGTGACCCTGAGTCTGCCCCTGCGCTGCCTCGAAGAGGGCATGGACTTCGCGAAGGTCAATACCCCCTTCATCCTGGGCACCAGTGGACAGGCGCGCATCGACATGGCGACCGTACGCTGGGTACCGGCTTCTCTGCTGGGGGCCTTAGGGGAAGTTGTCAGGCTCGATTGCCAGGGCAGGTTGAGTCGATAAGCCGTCAGCCAGATGCACCAGGATGCCTGTCGGGCTCCTGGTGCCTTGATAACCGGCTCCGCCCCGATGCGGAGGGAGAGGTGGGAGAAAAGGATGTCGATCGTACAGCGGATCAGATTGGGCTTTACGCTGCTGCTGGTCCTGTTGCTATTGCTCGGGGCCATCAGTTACCTGAAGACGACCTCCATTCACGGTCGTTTCCAGCAGGTGACCGAGGAGGCGACGCCTCAGGCCCTGACAGCAAGCCTGCTGCGCGCTGCGTTGCTGATGGCTGACAGGGACAGCCTGGCGCATCTCGCCATCCGGGAGATGTCGACGTTCCCCGAGTCCCGTCAGCGTGTTGCCCATGACAAGGTCCGCTATGAGCAGCACATCAAGGCATTCGCGGCCTTGACACTCGATACCGAGAGTGAGCGGCAACTCGCCCGGGTCACCGACCAGGCCCCCCGGCTGTTTACCATCTCTGAGCAGTTGATGAGCCTGCACGAAGAGTCGGTCGAGCTGGAGCGGGTGCTCTCACGGATGCGGAGCGAGCTGCTGCACCTGGATGACAACTACCGTTCGGCGGCGGAGCTGCTGGTGCGTTATACGGCGGGGCGGCGCTCTTTGCAGAACAAGGCGGAGCTCATCACCAGCGGTATTGCACGGGATCTTACGCTGATCCTGCGTGCCGACGGCAACACGGATCTGGTGGCGCTGCAGGTGGTGCTGGTCAAAGACATCGACATTGCTAACCAGCGTCTGGAGCGGATTGTTGCCCCCGACGACGTCAAGGCCAGGTTCACCCGACATGTAGCGCGCATCCCCCAGCTTGTATTTGGCGACAAGGGGCTGATCGCCACCCTGGTGCGCCACCAGCAAATCAGTCAGCAACTCCATGGCTTGCGTGAACAGCAGGAGGCGCAGAGCCAGCAACTGGGGGAGGTCCTGGACAGGCTTATCGCCATCAGTAACCAGAGCATGCAGGAGGACAGGCTGAGTGCCGACGTCGCGGTTGACAGCGCCCGCACCTGGATCGTGATGGTGGTCCTGTGTTCCGTGCTCATCGCCCTCATTGTTGCCTGGAGTACGGCCCGCAGCATCCAGGTGCCGCTGGTGCGGATCAATCGGGTCCTCGGTCTGATGGCACAAGGGGACATGACGCTGCGAGTTCGCTACCCAGCCAGGAACGAGCTTGGTGAGGTGGCGAACTCCATCGACCAGCTGGCCCACCACACTAAGGTGCTCTTGATGGAGGTCCAGACCGGGTCTGAGCACCTGGTGAACGAGACGCGTAAAACCGCGGAGATCGGCGAGCAGGTGATGTCGCAGGTGCAGGAGCAGAAGGTCCAGACCGATCAGGTGGCGGCCGCCATCTTCGAGTTGGAAACCAGTGCCACCGAAGTAGCTCGCTCGAGCGATCATGTTCGTCGGGAGGTGGGTGAAGCCAATGACGAGAGCCAGCGCGGACGCGATCTGATGCAGGCCAACCGGGATGGCATCGAACAGCTGGCGACCGGCATCGCCGGGGCCATGGCTATCACCCGCAAGCTCGAAGGCTACAGCAACAACATTGGCAATATTCTTGAGGTGATCCGTGGCATGGCTGAACAGACCAACCTGTTGGCCCTCAATGCGGCCATCGAAGCGGCCCGTGCCGGGGAGGCCGGGCGGGGTTTTGCCGTGGTGGCCGAGGAGGTGCGGGCGCTGGCTACCCGTTCACAAGGGGCGACTCAGGAGATCCAAGTGATGATCGATAACCTGCAGGGATGCGCCCGCGATGTGGCGAACGTGATGGCCCAGAGCCATGAGCAGACTGAGCTGAGTGTGCAGCAGACTCGGGATGTTGAGAGTGCCCTCACGCGGATTGCCTCGCGTATGGAGGCAATCAAGGAGATTGCGGATCACATGGCTTATGCCGCAGCGGAGCAGATTTCGGTGAGTCAGGGAGTGGCCCAGCATGTGGCGGCCATCGCAGACGTGGCTCACGAGACCGAGCAGGCGTCCCGGGTATCGGCGAGCAGTGGTGAGGTGTTGTCGGGGCTGGCCAGCCAGCAGCAGAGTCTGGTGGCCCGTTTCAAGGTGTAGGAGAGAGGCGATGTGGAAATCTGTGAGTGCCCTGCTGGTCTGGGGGCTGAGTACGGCGGCGGTATCCCAGGAGTTGGTGCTGGAAACCTGGCGCGTGGATGACGAGGCGCTCTGGAAGGAGCAGTTTCTGCCCCGTTTTCAGGCGATCCATCCCGAGATCACCCTTAAGCTGCATTCGCAGCGCTCGGCGGATTACGATCGGGAGCTTGCCGAGCGGCTGGCGGCGGGGAAGGCGGGGGATCTCATCACTTGCCGCCCTTATGATCAGTCCCTGCGGCTGTTCCAGCAGGGGCATCTGCTGGATCTGACGGACCTGCCCGGGATGGAGAACTTCCCGAGCTTTGCCAAGGCCGCCTGGCAGACCGACTCCGGGGCCCAGACCTTCTGCCTGCCCATTGCCTCCGTGATCCAGGGTTTCTACTTCAATGTCGATATCTTCAACGCCCTTGGGCTGACACTGCCGCGAACCCGTGCCGACTTCTTCGCCGTGCTGGAGAAGGTGAAGCAGGATGGCCGCTATCTGCCGCTGGCACTGGCGGCTCACGACAGCTGGGTGGTCTCCGAGCTTGGTTATCAGAATATCGGTCCCAATTACTGGCATGGGGAAGATGGCCGCCTGGCGCTGATCAACGGTCAGGCGCGAGTGACCGATGCCCCTTATGTGGCGGCGTTTCGTGAGCTGGCGAGCTGGCGGCCCTACATAGGGGACCATCCTGCCGATGCCACCGAAGCACAGGCGGTGGATGCCTTTGCTGCGGGCAAGGCCGCCATGATAGTGGCGGGCTCCTGGTCGCTGGCCCAGTTCACCGGCAAGGTCAATTTTGGTGCCTTCCCGCCCCCCGTCGCGCGGGAGGGGGACACCTGCTATTTCACCGATCACACCGACATGGGGATCGGCATCAATGCCGCCAGCCCGAACAAGGAGGCCGCCCTGAAACTGGTGGAGTGGATGGCAAGCGCCGACTTTGCCGAGCGTTTCTCCAATTCGGTACCCGGTTTTTTCTCCCTCTCCAACCACTTCTTCGAGCTCAAGGAACCGGTGGCGAGCACCATGATGGGCTGGCGGGATACCTGCGATTCCACCTTGCGTCTGGGGGCGCAGTTCCTCACCCGGGGTGAGCCATTGCTTACCACAGAGCTTGCGGAGGTATCGCAATCCGTGGTGCTCGGCACCATGACGCCGGAAGCCGCCGCCGCGCGCATCCAGCAGGGGTTGGCAAGCTGGTATCTCCCCCAGAAGACGGCAAAAAGAGCCCGTCTCTGTGAGGCGGACGAGCATCTTCCCACGCTGGCAACCAGCACAGCTATCGGGACGGAGTCTCCCTTCGCTGCGCCTTGACGGTGGACACGCCCACAGGGCAATCCCCCGCAGCGATCAGCAGACTCTTCAAGGCGCCTTCAGGCGCCTTTTTCCATCAGGGCCGGTTTGTAGGCAGATGTCATCGGGTTGTCATTGCCAGGCTCTGGCTGGTTTTATGGAGCCAGCCGGATTGAGGGGCCGGTAGAAGAGGTACGCCGGGTTGTGTGTGGAGTCTGTGCTACGTCAGAGAGACAAGGTGGAAGATGCGACAAGGACAAGTCGCTCGCTGGACAGGCGGCTGACAAAAGAAAAACGGCCCGAAGGCCGCTTTGAGCGGATGCTGCGCAGGGAAAAACCCCCAGTCGACATTCATCCTTTGTACGGCAGTGTAGTATCACGCACCACAATGCTCAATTCGGGCAGTTCGTCCGAGTTTGGCTCCGTGCCCTCGATCAAACCCAACAGAGTCTTGACCATTTTGACCCCCATCTCGTAGATGGGCTGGCGTACCGTGGTCAATGGCGGGTTGGAATAGGTAGAGAATGGCAGGTCATCAAAACCAATGAGTGAAACATCCTCTGGTACCCTTAAGCCGCACTGCTTGAGCCCCAAAATAGCCCCGTAGCAGGTCTGATCGTTGGCGCAGAATATGGCTGAGAATTTCCGGCCACTCTGCACCAGTTTCTTCACTGCATTCAGGCCACCAGCCTCGGCGAAATCCCCTTGGATGACCAAGGATGGATCATATTCGATTCCCGCGCTGACTAAGGCCTGACGATAACCATGATGACGTTCGATGGCATCGTTTTGATCCGGTAAGCCGACAATGTGGGCGATGTCATGATGACCCAGATCCAATAAATAGCGAGTTGCCATGTAGCCACCCAGCCGATTATTGATGCTGAAGGAATGTACCCGCTCGGTCATGATATTGTGGCCAGTGGCAACAATGGGTATTTGCTGTGAAAACTCGAGCAGCGTTTGTTGATTTACGTGGCCGGTCAAAATAATAAGACCATCGACCCGACGAGCTACCAGCAGGCGCAACCGTTCGACTTCTTCTTCCGCATTCCAGTGACCGCTGACAATCAGCGGCACATACTCCATGCCCTGAAGGGTATGTTCAACACCACGCAACATTTCGTTGGAAAATGGACTCTCTACATGTTGAGTCAATACCCCAAGGGTCATGGATTGACCCGTTTTCAGATATTGTGCCATAAGGTTGGGACGAAAATTCAATTCCTGAATTGCATCTTCAACCGCTTGGCGTTTATCTGCGGCCACTTTGGCCGAGCCGTTTAATATCCGGGATACAGTGCTTGCCGAGACACCGGCTCGTCTGGCGATATCATAGACAGTGGCTTTTTTCTCCTGAGCTGACTTCGACATCCGCCCTCCGTACTCGACTGTGAAAACCCTTGGCTATAACCAATATTACAAGAATATATTCTCAATAAATCAGCGGGTTAGGATAGCCCTTTCCCTTGGTGGTGACAAGCAATGATGCTTCGCCTCAGATTGAGGGGCCCACTACTTGAGGGGCCCACTAC
>NZ_JBFODN010000119.1:0-1064 GCF_040908345.1 Aeromonas sp. R3-1 | reverse complement strand
GGCCACCTCCGCCGCGTTCTTCCAACTTCCTCTCCAGGAGTGATTCATGGCTACAACTCTTCCGGGCGCCTTTCCGGGTCGCCGCCTGCGCCGTCTGCGCAAACATGATTTCAGCCGTCGTCTGGTGCGCGAGAACGTACTGACCGTCAACGATCTCATCTATCCGGTGTTCGTGCTGGAGGGGGAGAACCGTCGGGAAGCCGTTCCCTCCATGCCGGGGGTGGAGCGTCTCTCCATCGATCTGCTGCTGGAAGAGGCTGCCGAGCTGGTGGAGCTGGGCGTGCCTGCCATCGCCCTGTTCCCGGTGACCCCGCTGGAGAGCAAGAGCCTGATGGCGGAAGAGGCCTACAACCCGAACGGGCTGGCCCAGCGCACCGTGCGCGCCCTCAAGGCTCGCTTCCCGGAGCTGGGGGTCATCACCGACGTGGCGCTCGATCCGTTCACCACCCACGGTCAGGACGGCATCATCGATGACGAAGGCTATGTGCTGAACGACATCACCACCGAGATCCTGATCAAGCAGGCGCTCTCCCACGCCGAAGCCGGGGTCGATATAGTCGCGCCGTCCGACATGATGGATGGCCGCATCGGTGCCATCCGCGCCGCGCTGGAAGAGAACGGCTTCATCAACACCCAGATCATGGCCTACTCCGCCAAGTACGCCTCCTGCTACTACGGCCCGTTCCGCGATGCGGTCGGTTCTGCCGGCAACCTTGGCAAGAGCAACAAGGCTACCTATCAGATGGACCCGGCCAACAGCAACGAAGCCCTGCACGAAGTGGCGCTGGATATTCAGGAAGGGGCCGACAGCGTGATGGTCAAGCCGGGTATGCCCTATCTGGACGTGGTTCGTCAGGTGAAGGATCAGTTCGGCGTGCCGACCTTCGCCTATCAGGTCAGCGGCGAGTACGCCATGCACATGGCGGCGATCCAGAACGGCTGGCTGAAAGAGAAGGAGACCATCATGGAATCCCTGCTCTGCTTCAAGCGGGCCGGGGCCGACGGCATCCTTACCTACTTCGCCAAGCGCGTAGCGCAGTGGCTGAAGGAAGATGCCCGTTAAG
>NZ_JBFODN010000118.1:0-2856 GCF_040908345.1 Aeromonas sp. R3-1 | reverse complement strand
GCGGTAGTTCAGTCGGTTAGAATACCGGCCTGTCACGCCGGGGGTCGCGGGTTCGAGTCCCGTCCGCTCCGCCACTAATTTGAAGGCCTTCCCGAATGGGAAGGCCTTTTTGCTATGGGCGATTTTTGCCCAGAGCCCCCCAGATTTGTACACTCGGCGAACACCAAAGCCCGGTCGTGAGACTGGGCTTTGGTGTTTTTAGCGTGTTAAACAGCCAACGTTTGGTTTTTACCTGCCGAGAGAGTGCCAGATAGCCGGTTATTTCCACCATTTTCTGGCTATATCCGAGCCCTATCAGTTTCATTCAAAGCAATTTGAACGACTCTGCAGGCGGTCAAATCAGCCTTCTGCTGCCTGCTGACTACAGGGCAGCTCCATATTGACCACCCCCTCTTCCATTTGCACGTCGATCTTGAAGCCCAGCAGCTTGACGAGGTTGGGAATACCGAGATTGCCGGATTAATCAGGTACCGCTCAAACAAAGAGGCCTTCCCGTCGGGAAGGCCTCTTTGTTTTATCTATCAGCTGATTACCATCACTCGGTCTATTTATCAGGGCTTCTCTTTGTTGCCAATGCTCAGGCCGAGCTTGATGGAGAGGGCTGCTAGTAACAGCAGCATCATGATCAGGGAGAAGAAGTTGCTGCCAAGCTCCGGGTATTGCACCTTGAGCAGTGCGGAGTGGCCGAAGACACCGATAAAGAAGGAGAGCAGGGTGCAGATGGGGGTGTTGCCCACCATGGGTTCATGACGATAGTGCTGGAACAGCTGATAGGCCGCCAGCCAGAGGGCAATCAGCGGGAAGAAGGAAAAAGGCACGACCGAGTTGGTCAGCACGGCCAGAGAGGCATCGCCACAGATACCAATCAGCATGGCCATGACGAGCGGTTTTTTCGGGATCATAAGCTGTTCAGTCATATCGTTCTCCATCCTGTGGTCATGGGTGAGGTTCACGGCGCTTCTGGTTTTGTACCTCGGCGCCCATGGCGATCATCCGCAGTTGGCGAATTGTTCGGTCGGAGAGTGCACGGCACTCTTCGCTGGTCATGTCGAGTGCATCGGCACCGGCACTGAAGACGATGGTGACCATGGCTTCTGCCTGGATGTAGGCATCTTCCCGTGGTGCTTCTGTGGTGGCTTCCAGATAATCGGTCAGCTCTGCGATAAAGTGCTGGATTTCGCGAGCCACCGCCTGACGAAAGGCGGCCGAGGTACCGGAGCGTTCCCGCAGCAGCAGCCGGAAGATGTTGGGGTTGTTCTCGACGAACTCCATAAAGGTCTGCACCGAGGTGCTGATGACACTGCCACCACCGGCAATGCGCTGGCGTGCCTGGCGCATCAGTTGGCGCAGGGTAAGGCCTCCTTCGTCAACCAGGGTCAGGCCCAGTTCCTCCATATCGCGAAAGTGGCGATAGAAAGAGGTGGGCGCGATACCCGCTTCGCGAGCGACTTCCCGCAGGCTGAGATTGGAGAAACTCCGATTGGCGCACAGTTGGCTGAATGCAGCATCGATCAATGTACGCCGGGTTTTTTCTTTTTGTTGAGCGCGAATACCCACGAAATCAGTCACCTTCAGCTTATTGAGGCCAAATGATAACCCGAAGGCGCCTCAGGATCAGGTTTGTATCCTACTTTTTTACCATTGACCGTGAGGAAATCACCATAGAAAATGGCTAACAGCTGTTCGCTGAAAGGATGCAATGAGATGGCCAGACCCCCCATTATTTTGACTAATACCCTGCTGTTCTCCCTCTCCGGGATAGTGGCGTTGATTGTCGTACCCTGGTACGGCATGAGTCACGGTTACGATCTCTGGCAGTGGGCCAGTTTCCTGTTGTTGTTCTGCCTGAGTGGTCTCTCCATCACCGCAGGTTATCACCGGCTCTGGTCGCACAAGGCTTACAAGGCGCACCCCGCTTTGCAGTGGTTATTTGCCATCGGCGGTGCGTTGGCGCTGCAGAATTCTGCCCTGCACTGGTCGGCCGATCACCGCCGTCACCATCGTCATGTGGATGACAACGATAAAGACCCCTACAGCGCGGGGCGCGGTTTCTGGTATTCCCACATCGGCTGGATGCTGCGGGAGCATCAGGGAGATCGCTATGGCGATTACAGCAATGTGCGTGACCTGCAGAATAACCCGGTGGTCGCGTTTCAGCACCGTCACTATCTGACGTTGGCGCTGGCGGCCAATCTGGGGTTGCCGCTGCTGCTTGGCCTGTGGCATGGGGACTTGCTCGGCATGTTGCTGTTGGCGGGCGTGCTGAGGATGGTGATGACTCACCACACCACCTTCTTCATCAACTCGCTGGCCCACATCTGGGGCAGTCAGCCTTATACCGACCGCAATACCGCTCGCGATAACGGCATCCTGGCTTTTTTCACCTTTGGCGAGGGGTACCACAACTTTCACCACCTGTTCGAGAATGACTACCGCAACGGCATTCACTGGTGGCAGTTCGATCCGACCAAGTGGTTGATCCGGCTCGCCTCCTGGTGTGGTCTGGCGGGGGACCTCAGATCCTCGCCGGAGGAGCGTATCGAGCAGGCCCGGCTGCAGATGCAGCTGAAACGGGCACAAGCCAAGTTGCGCAAGCAGGAAGATCGCGAACTGTGGCAGGCGCTGCTGCAGGAGGAGTACGACAAACTGAGCCAGCAGTTGCAACACTATTACGCCAGTCGCAAGCGGCTGCTGGAGCTGCGCAAGCGCAAGGCGCTGGCGCGCTATGACCGCCTCAAGCTGCAACTGGAGTACCGGGCCCTGCGTGACGGCTTTATCGCAGGTAAACGCAACTGGAGTCGTTTGCTGGCAGGTATTGCATGATGCCGTCCGATTATCACAGAGACTAAAAGAGAA
>NZ_JBFODN010000117.1:0-1418 GCF_040908345.1 Aeromonas sp. R3-1 | reverse complement strand
GGCGCTTTTTTTTACTGGCGCAGCCTGGCTTTATCTCATCAGAGGGAGACAAAGATCCCGGCCAGGGTGGCGCTCATCAGGTTGGCGAGGGTCGCAGCCAGCACCGCCTTGAAGCCCATATTGGCCACATCGTGACGGCGTTCCGGCGCCATGGTGCCGATGGAGCCAAGCTGCACCGCAATGGAGCCCAGATTGGCGAAACCGCACAGCGCGAAGGTGATGATGATCTGGGTGTGGGCACTCAGATCTGCCTTGATATTGGCAAAGTCCAGATAGGCGACGAACTCGTTCATGATCACCTTCTGACCAATAAGCGATCCTGCCGCCATCATCTCGCTGGCGGGCACGCCAATCAGCCAGGCCACCGGAGCGAAGAGATAACCCAGCAGCTGC
Source organism: Aeromonas sp. R3-1 (assembly GCF_040908345.1). Taxonomy (NCBI): domain Bacteria; kingdom Pseudomonadati; phylum Pseudomonadota; class Gammaproteobacteria; order Aeromonadales; family Aeromonadaceae; genus Aeromonas; species Aeromonas sp. R3-1. Next base: position 1,025 of record NZ_JBFODN010000117.1, on the reverse strand, counting down.
TGCAGGGAGAGATCGGCCCAGCCGAACCACTCGCCGACGGTAGTGAGACCGGCGTTGATCATGGTGATGACGCTGACAAAGGCGAGCAGGATGGTACCGATGGCCACGGCGATTTTCATGCCGCCCATGGCACCGCCCGCCAGCGCGTCAATGGCGTTGCTGTAGTCGCTCTTGTCGAGGGTGATTTCGGTCTGATCGCTCACCTGCTGCTGCTCCGGCACCAGCAGTTTGGCCATCAGCAGGCCACCCGGCGCCGCCATAAAGGAGGCGGCGATGAGGTATTTCAAATCCACACCCAGACCTGCGTAACCGCCCAGCACCGAGCCCGCCACCGAGGCCATGCCGCAGGTCATCACCGCAAAGAGTTCGGAACGGGTCATACCAGCGAGGAAGGGACGAATAAGCAGCGGCGACTCCCCTTGCGACAGGAAGATATTGCCGGTGGCCACCAGTGACTCGGCGCGGCTGGTGCCGAGCAGGCGGTGCACGGCGCCGCCCAATACCCGGATCACCCACTGCATAATGCCGAAGTGGTAGAGCACCGCGATCAGCGCGCTGATAAAGATCACCAGCGGCAGCACCCGCACGGCGAAGATAAAGCCGTTGCTGGCGAGATCGCCAAACACGAAACGGATGCCGCTGTCGGCAAAGCCGAGCAGGGCGGAGACGCCATTGCTCATGGCACCGAGCATGATTTGTCCGGGGGGAAAATAGAGCACCAGGGCAGCAAAACCGGTTTGCAGGGCGAGCGCACCCAGCACGGTTCGCCAGCGGATGGCTCGGCGGTTTTCACTCGCCAACCAGGCGATAAACATCAGGGCCAGCATACCGACCAGACTCAATAACAGTGTCATCTTGCACCTATGAAGAGAGGAGTTTCATATGGCAAGTCTGCAGACAGGCGTCGCGGGCGATCCGGCGGGAGAGGTGCCGACCCACGCGACACGCAGACCACAAACCTACAGGTTAGTGGCGGGTCCCATCCTGGGGTCATTCACGTTCCGGGTGACAGCATGTATCGGGTG
>NZ_JBFODN010000116.1:0-6688 GCF_040908345.1 Aeromonas sp. R3-1 | reverse complement strand
CACCACTATGCCGTAGCCGCTGTTGATGATGCCAAAGCAGACGATCAGCAACCAGCTGCGGGGCAGGGTGATCAGTCGCTGCTCGCCATGAGGAATGGCGACCGCCGCGGTGCTTGGCAGACGCACTTTCCACCCTAGCCAGCCGAGGGCCAGCAGCAGCGGCAGGCTCCAGAGCGCCAGTGCCTGCGACCAGTCGAGGCTGGCCGCCAGCCTTGGAGTGAGACTGGCCCCCAGCGCCCCGCCCCCCATCATGCAGGCAGAGAAGATCCCCATCACCAGCGGCACCTTGCGGGCAAAGTGCTGCTTGATAAGGGCGGGCAGCACCCCTTGCACCAGCGCCGAACCCAGGCCGCAGAGCGCGGCTGTGGTGATCAGCAGGGCGCCGCTCTGGGCATCAAAACGCAGGGCACTGCCCGCCGCGAGCAGCAGCAGGGCCAGCCCCAGCAGGGTGGTGGCGCTGGCAAGGCTGCGCAGGCGCGGGGTGAGCAGCACGCCAATCCCGATCAGCCAGAGCGGCAGCAGGGTGAGCCAGGCGAGGGTATCCATCCCCAGCGACAGGGCGCGGCCAATCTCGCCGCTCAGCGGGCCGATGGCGGTAAGAAAGGGACGCAGGTTAAGGCCAATCAGGATCACCAGCACCAGCAGTGCGGTCTGGCCTGCGGGTTGATCCGCATTTTGTTGATTCATCGGGTGCTGTTTCCGGTTCTGGGAGAGACAGGGGGCATTCGGGATGCGGAGTCATCGGGGCTGAACATGGCAGATCACCGTCAAAGGAGGCAAAAGCGCCAGCCTAGCGGGCTCGAAAGTCATTTGGAAATTAAATGATAGAATGGGTTTCAGTGGTTTTGTAAATGGAGTGCCCCATGCTGGATCCCCTGTTACTGCGCAGTTTTGTCGCCATTATCGACACCGGCAGCTTTACCCGCGCCGGTGAACGGGTCCATCTGACCCAATCCACCATCAGCCAGCAGATCCGCCGCCTTGAGCAGCAGCTTGGCTGCCCGCTGCTCGATCGTGCTGGCCGTCAGGTGGTGGCAACGGCGGAGGGAGAAAAATTGCTGGGGCTGGCCCGCCGCATTCTGGCGCTGCTGGCACAGGCCGAGGAGCAGGTGAGCGAGGGGAGCATATCGCTCAGCCTCGGGGTGCCGGAGGATTTTGCCGCAGGCGCCATCACCCCGGTGCTGGCCGCCTTTGCCCGTGACTACCCCGAGGTGCGGCTGGAGGTGGAGAGCGGCCTGAGCCATCACATCTGGCAGCGCTTCGAGGCGGGAGAGCTTGATCTGGCGCTGGTCAAGCAGACGCGCGGGCAGGGGGCGCCCCTTGCCAGCTGGCGCGAGCCGCTGGTGTGGGTTGACAGTCGCGACTGGCCCGCACGGGAACGGGATCCGCTGCCGCTGGTGGTGTTCCCGAGCGAAGGGCTCTATCGGCGGCAGATGACCGAGGCGCTCGATGGCCTCGGTCGGCGTTGGCGTATCGCCTATGTCAGCGCCAGCCTCGCCAGCTTGCAGGGGGCGGTGAGCGCGGGGATCGGGGTGAGCTTGCTACCCAAACGGCTGATGCCCGCCGATCAGCTGGCCCTGACCCAGTGGCCCAAGGTGGCATCGGTGGAGCTGGCGCTCCATGCGGCAAAGGAGGGGGGCGAGCCGCTCAGCCGCTTGAGTTCGGCCCTGATCGCCCTCTGTGACGAGGTGATGGGGCCGCAGTGAGTGGCTCTGTGGGGAAAACTTCTTTGGGGAACAACTGACGTCGGCAAGATAAGGCGGAAAAAGTGCGGGGAAGGATCAGTGATCCTTCCCCTCCGCCAGCTTGCGCTCGTAGTCATTTTTTACGATGGCCAGCGCCGCCAGCACCAGCTCGGGGGCCAGCTCATTGGTTTCCAGCAGTTCGATAAGGTCCACCGCGAGTTTCACCTCGGGCGGGGCAGTTTCCAGTGACATGGGCAGGGTTCCGGTTGCGGGAAGAGGGGGGGATTATACAGGGGCGCCGCCGTTAGCCGAAAGCGCCCCGCTCTATCGGGGAGGGGAGGCACCAAGGTCAGAGGTGCTGGCGCATCTCCTTGTCGATCTCCTCGCGCAGGGCGATGAGCTTTTTGGCGTACTGCTGCAACTGCAGATCACTCTCGCTCAGTGGTTGCCACTGGGGCACCGGGGTCGGTTTACCCTGCTCATCCATCGCCACAAAGATGATGATGCAGTGGGTGGTCTTGTGGCGTTCGGTGTCGGTGGGATGGCGGCTGTAGACATCCACCGCCAGATGCATGCTGGTGGTGCCGGTGTGGATCACCTGAGCGTGAACCTCCACCAGCTGGCCAATCTGGATGGGGCGCAAAAAGCGGATCCCCCCCACATAGACGGTCACCGCATAGCCGCCGCACCAGCCCGCGGCGCAGGCATAGCCCGCCTGATCGATCCACTTCATCACCATGCCGCCGTGTACCTTGCCGCCGAAATTGACGTCGGAGGGTTCGGCCAGAAATTGCAGGGTCAGTTCGCGATTTGGCACAGTTACATCCTTATTGCCTGAAGGGTTTCCCTGAGCTTTGCCCCATCGGCCTGCCCGGTCAAGGGTTCATCCCCGATTCAGGGGGACGGGGTCACTATCTTGCTCTATCGACGGGAACATAGCCGCAGGAGTGACACCATGAAACAGATGCTGGAACAGTTGCTGGGGGCTGGCAAAGGCTGGCTCAACGAAGGCGGAGACAAGCGCAAGGGGCAGATGCAGGGAGCGCTGGCCGGCGGCGCGCTCGGTCTGCTGCTGGGCAATAAAAAAGTGCGCAAATATGGCGGCAAGGCCGCTGCCGTGGGCGGCGCCGCAGCCCTTGGCGGGCTGGCCTACAAGCTCTATCAGGATTGGCAGGCCCAGCAGGCGGCACCGGCCCAGCCCACCCATCCCATCAGTGGGCTGGAAGGCAATGCGCTGGATGCCCGCGCGGCGCTTTTGGTGCGCGCCATGGTGGCGGCAGCCCGGGCCGATGGCCATATCGACGGGGCCGAGCGCCAGAAAATTCAGGAGTACCTGACCGAACAGGGTCAGAGCGATGTCGCCCGCTGGATTGACGCCGAGCTGGCCCGTCCCCTCGACCCCCACGCGCTGGCGCGGGAAGTGACCGATATGGAGCTGGCCACCGAGGTCTATCTCGCCTCCCTGCTTGCCATCGAGGTGGATCACTTTATGGAGCGCGGTTATCTCGATGAGCTGGCGCGCGCCCTCAAACTCGATGACAACCTCAAGGGCAGCATCGAGCGGCAGGTGGCCCAGCTTAACGCCCCCGCCTGATATCCCTCATCGCCATGGATTGCCGATAACGCCCCGCTCAAGGGGCGTTGTTGTTTAGGTTGTTCGTCAAAAGATACGGATGAGCCTATTTGGATTGCGGGACACAGCCCCTAAGATGGCGCAGAACCATCACTTTTTTGCAAGGAGCAACCGTTGGAGATACGCAAGGCAAGCGAACTGGATATAGACGCCATTGTCGAGCTGAACCGGCAGATTGGAGAGATCCACCATCAGCACTATCCCGAAGTGTTCTGCCCCCCTTCGCCAGAGGAGCGGGAGTTTTTGCTGAGCGCCATCGGCGCGGAAGGGCGTCTGTTCTGCGTTGCCGAGCAGGATGGCATGGTGGTGGGCTTTTTGACGGCGCGGATCGATATCAATGAGAGCGTGCCATTTCTCACCCGTGCGCCGATTTGCCGTATCGGCTCCGTGGTGGTGGATGAGCAGCGCCGCTCTCGCGGGATTGGCAAGGCGCTGATCGCCCATTGCGATGAGTGGGCCAAGGCCCGTGATGCTCAGCAAATCCGGCTGGAGGTGATGGCCTTCAACGAGCGCGCCCAAGCGCTCTACGAGGCGCTGGGCTTCAAGGTGCAGTCGCAGATCATGGCCAGATAACCAGTTTCTGATGGCGAGCCAAGGCGCGTCACTCCCCAACTACACAGGCCCGCTACGGGCCTTTGTTCGTTTCGCCAGCGGCTCCTTGCCACGTTACTTTTCACCGAGTTGTGCGGCAATCAGTGCGGCCAGCCGGGTGAGGGCCTGCTCCAGCTGTTCGCTCCAGGGATGGGAGCTGTTGAGGCGCAGGCAGTGGTTGTGTTGCCCCTGACTGGAAAAGAGCGCGCCGGGAGCCACTGAAAAACCGCTGCCCAGCGCCTTGGCGTGCAGGGCGCGGCTGTCGAAATGGGCAGGCAGTGCCAGCCAGAGGAAGTAGCCGCCATCGGGGGAGGAGATCCGCACCTCGTCCGGCAACAACCGTTGCAGGGCCGCCCGCATCTGCTGCTGGCGCTGGGCCAGGGTGTGGCGCAGGCGGCGAAAGTGGGCATCGACGCCGCCCTGGCGCAGCATCTCGGCCAGCGCCAGCTGGCTAGGCACATTGGTGGAGAGGGTGGACATCAGTTGCAGCCGCTGGATCCGCTCGGCATGGGGCCCCGCCACCACCCAGCCGACCCGAAAGCCCGGAGCCAGACATTTGGAAAAGGAGCTGCAGAGCAGGCTGTCACCGCGCTGATCCCAGTGCTTGATGGGCTTGGGGCGCTCGCGACCGAAGTAGACCTCCGCATAGACGTCATCCTCTACCAGCGGCACCTTGTGGGCGTTGAGCAGCGCCATCAGCCCCTGTTTATGCGCATCGGGCATGGTGTGGCCCAGCGGGTGCTGCACATTGCCCATCAGCCAGCACGCCTTGATCGGCATCTGGCTGAGGGCATCTTCCAACAGAGCCAGATCGATGCCCACCCCCGGAATGACCGGGATCTCCACCGCCTTGAGTTTCAGCCGCTCGATGGCCTGCAGGGCGCCATAGAAGGTGGGGGACTCCACCACCACCCAGTCACCGGGCTCGGTCAGCACCTGCAGGCTGAGGGAGAGTGCCTCCATGGCGCCTGTAGTGATGATGATCTCCTGCGGATTGACCGCCACCCCGTCGCTGGCGTAACGCTGGGCGATGGCGCGGCGCAGCGCTTCGTTGCCGGGGGGCAGGTCGGCCACCGTGCTGAAGGGATCGAGCTTGCGCATGCAGCTGGCCAGCGCCCGCCCGAGCTGGGGATGGGGGAACAGGGTCGGGTCTGCCACCGACATGCCAAGGGGCACCAGATCCCGTGATTTGCTCGCCTGCAACACCTCGAACACCAGATCGTTGATATCCACCGAGCCGCTGTAGTGGGTCTGGCTCGGCGTGTGCTGCACGACCTGTGGTGAGGCGGCTTTGACGTAGTAGCCGGACTGGGGGCGGGCGAGGATCCGCCCCTGACTTTCGAGCAGTTGATAGGCCTGCAGCACCGTCATGGGGCTGAGCCCGTGGGTCTTGCAGCTCTGGCGAATGGAGGGGATGCGCTCCCCCGGTTGCCAGATACCATCGTCGATCTGGCTTTGCAGGCGGTCGGCCAACTGCTGGTAAAGGGACATGATCTGGATCAACTGTTATAGGTGTAATTCAATATAACTGCATCTGTTATAGGTGTCATGCTCCGTGATGTACTTGTCACGCACGAAACGTGCAAGGCAAATACAACAAAAGAGAGTGACGCATGATCAATCCGGATGACGTGGTCAGCCTGTCTCGCCTGCAATTTGGCGCCACGGCCCTGTTCCACTTCCTGTTTGTGCCCCTCACGCTGGGGCTGTCCTGGATCCTGGTGATCGCCGAGTCGGCTTATGTGATGACCGGCAAGGTGATCTATCAGGACATCACCCGCTTCTGGGGCAAACTGTTTGGCATCAACTTCGTCATGGGGGTCACCACGGGGATCACCATGGAGTTTCAGTTCGGCACCAACTGGGCTTACTACTCCCACTATGTGGGGGACATCTTCGGTACTCCGCTGGCCATCGAGGGGCTGATGGCCTTCTTCCTCGAATCGACCCTGGTGGGGCTCTTCTTCTTCGGCTGGGACAAGCTCTCTCGCGGCAAGCACCTGCTGGTGACCATGCTGGTGGCGCTTGGTTCCAACCTCTCGGCGCTCTGGATCCTGATCGGCAACGGCTGGATGCAAAACCCGGTGGGGGCCGAGTTCAACCTGCTGACCCAGCGCATGGAGCTGGTGGATATCGCCGCCGTGCTGTTTAACCCGGTGGCGCAGGTGAAATTTGTTCACACCGTCGCGGCGGGCTATGTGGCCGCCTCCATGTTTGTGATGGGGGTGAGCAGCTGGTATCTGCTGCGCAAGACCGAGGTGCAGTTTGCCCTGCGCTCCTTCGCCATCGCCTCCGGCTTCGGGCTGGCCGCCATCCTCTCGGTCATTGTGCTCGGGGATGAGTCGGGCTATCGCACCGGCGAGGTGCAGAAGGTGAAGCTCGCCGCCATCGAGGCGGAGTGGGAGACCGAGCCGGCCCCTGCGTCATTCACCCTGTTCGGCTTTCCGGATCAGCAGGGGGAGACCACCCACGCCGCCATCAAGATCCCGTATCTGATGGGGATCATCGCTACCCGCTCCATCGACGAGGCGGTGACCGGCCTCAAGGATATCAAGGTGCAGAACGAGGCGCGCATTCGTAGCGGCATGGTGGCAGCCGAGGCTCTCGAGCAGATCCGGCAGGGCGATGACACCCCGGCCAACCGCGCCCGCTTCGAGCAGCACGGCAAGGATCTTGGCTACGGCATGCTCCTGACCCCCTATGCCAGCAATATCGCCAAGGCCGGTGAGGCGGAGATTGCCAAGGCGGTCGATGACTCCATCCCGCCAGTGGCACCGCT
>NZ_JBFODN010000115.1:0-4549 GCF_040908345.1 Aeromonas sp. R3-1 | reverse complement strand
TGGCATCAGCGTTGGGAAGAGAACCGGATTGGCTTTCATCAGGCGGACTTCAACCACTGGCTGCAATCCTGGTGGTCAGCCCAGCAAGCGGACGAGCCGGTGCTGGTTCCCCTGTGTGGCAAGTCCCGCGACATGCTCTGGCTGAGCGCTCAGGGTCATCCGGTCGACGGTTTCGAGCTATCGAGCCTTGCCGTCAGCCAGTTCTTCAGTGAAAACCAGCTCGCCGCGACCGTGAGCGAAGTGGGCCCTTATCAGTGCCATCAGGTGGACAGCCTGCGCATTTTTCAGGGGGATTTTTTCGCCGCCCCCAGTCTGGGTCGCCGTTACCGGCTGGTCTATGACCGGGCGGCGCTGATCGCCCTGCCGACCGCGATGCGCCGCCAGTATGCAGCCCTGATCAGTTCGCTAGTCGAGACCGGTGGCCAGATCCTGCTGGTGACCCTCGAATATCAGCCTGAGCAGCAGAGTCAGCCCCCCTTCTCGGTGGGTGAGATGGAGGTGCGAGCCCTGTTCGAACGGGACTTTCGTATCGAGGTGCTGGGGCGCGCCGCCGAAGTAGATCACCCGCGGGTGCTGTCGGGTCAGCTCTCCTACTTCGATGAGGTGGCTTACCGACTGGTTCGCCGTGGCTAACGGGTAGCTAACGGGAGGGCAAAGGGTGATCTGTGCCGACAAATCATCGGGCTATGCGCTCTTCGCTACCTCCTTTGACGTAGATCAACGTGACTGACGGGGGGAGTGCCTAATATGAGGCTGTTTCTCAATCACTGTTGGCATTGCAAAGCGAGTATCGGGTCTTTCCCGCTTGCTGATCAGCAACTCAGTGTCTGATTTTCACGCTCATGTTCACTTTTGGCGGCTTTGGTCGCAATTGTTATGGTTTTTCCAGCCGACCCTGATGGGTCGGCTTTTTATTGTCTGCTATTTGCCGTGGGCAGGAAAAACGGGGGATGTCGAGGCCTGATCAGGCCTCGAAGGTGGCGGCATTGAGCCGAAATGCCCGTGGATCGTCGATAAACTGGCCGGTGATCCGCTCGTCATGTTCGTGCCCCTGACCATAGCTGCAGAGGATCAGTCGATCGGAGGTGCGCGAACGCAGCTGGGTGATAAAGCGCACCAGATCGGCGCGGCTCAACTTGCCCACCTCATCGCAGACCCGTTCCCGCTGATCGAACCCCAGATCCTTGTTGCCAATACTGACCCACAACCGCTGGCCGCGACTGCGCAGGTTGGCATCCCGCTCGCTGAGCTGGGCTTGCAGCCCCGCCTTGCTCTCCTGCCACTGCTGCTCGGTAAATTCGAGCATGGCGAGCGGGAAGAGGTCGATAAACTCCTCCACTGCATCGAGCAGGATCTGCGGCCCTGCCACCGGCGACTGGATATAGAAGATCAGGCCCGGGTGGCGATTGAGGGGCAGGTTACCGGCGCCCACCACATAACCCAGTTGCTGGCGGGTGCGCAGCTCGTGGAAGAAGGTGGAGGACATGATGTGGTTCGCCAGGGTGAAGCAGGCGAGATCCCGCGCCCGGGTGGTGCGGGACTGGTAGTAGACCAGCAGTGCCGAGTCCTCGTGATCGCAACCCTGCTCGCGAATAAGGGTGCCCCTGTCCTGAATGGAGATGAGCGGACGACGGGTCTCGCCGCTCGGCTTGCTGCTGGTGCCATTGATATCGCTTAGGTGACGCTCCATCAGGGCGGCCAGCTCCAGCGCCTCGGCGGCAGTCCAGTCGCCATGTACCAGTGCCTCGACATGCACCTCGCCAAACAGCTGGGCCACGAAGCCGGGCATCTCTTCCAGCTCGACGGTGCGCAGGTGGCGCAGCAACTGCTCGAACGGCGGGTTGTTCGGTTGCAGCAAACTGGTGAGCTGGTTAAAGAGCTGGGAGATGGGGCGCGCCTTGGACTGGTTATCCCAGTTGCGGATGAGCTGCTCCTTGATCTCGGCGAAGCGACCCGGATCCGGATACCCCAGGGTGCGGTTGCCGAGGATCATGTCGAGCAACAGCGGCTGCTTGTCGGCAAAACCGCTCAGGTTGATGGTAAAGCCCCCCTGATGGGCATATATCTGGTAACCCAGTCCCGCCAGCTCCGCCGGATAGGTGAGGGCGTTGAGGTGGTCGGCCAACAGCTCCACGGCGAGGCGCGCCATGGCGATATTGCGCGGATTTTTGACCGCATGTTCGCTGTCGATGGAGATGTAGAGATTGCCCTTGGGCACGCTGAACAGGTGCTCATGGAGGTGCCAGAGGCGAAAACCGGGGCGATCGATAAGGCAGGCGGGCATGTCGGCGGCAAGCTCGGGCGTACGCGGATCGAGTCGGCTGCTGATAAAGGGGTTGGGCTTGGGCAGCGCCAGCGCCGAGTCCGGCTCGCTTTGCTGCCAGCGAATTTTCTCGGCCTCGGTAATGGTTGTCACGCTGTAGGGGGTCTGATACCAGCGGGCCAGTCGATCGGTCGCCACTTCCGGCGCAGTGATGGTGATACGCAGGTTGTGCGGGGTGAGTTTGGCGAGGAAGCGGCGGATCAGCCCCTCGTCATATTCGCGCATCATGTAGTCGCCGTAGAGCAGATCCTCAGGTTTGTAGCTAAAGAGGTTGAGCACCAGCCCCGACACCGTATCGAGGGGGCGGCTGCGCTCCTGAAAACGGAACGCCGATTCGAGCACGGTCCGTTTTTCGTCATAGCGCCAGCTCTGTAGCCCTTTGCGGCCAATCAGTTTCAGATAGCCAAACAGGGCGGCGAGGATGTCATCCACATGTTCAAGGCCCAGAGGGGTGAGGCCGAAGTTGACGCCAAAATCCTTGAAGTTGGCGCCGCTAATGCCACCGCCCGCTGAGAGCTGGTTGACCCAGCCTTTCGCTTTAAGCAGGGAGAGCAGGCTGCCATCCCCCTCATAACCAATCAGATGGCTCAGGAAGGTGAGGGGCTTTTTGTCGTAAAACTCGTCCACATTGGGTAAGGGGAAGCTCAGCGACAGCTTGCGGGTCTCCTTGACCGGGTTGATGTGGATGCGCACGCCGAGATCATCGAGCCGATAGAGCGGCATGGTGAGAGTCGGGGTTCCCAAATTGCGATTCAAAATGGGAGCAAAGTAGCGACAGCACCACTGCAACTGGGTATCGATGGATTCCGGCGAGATCATCACCAGCGCCATGCGATCCGCGCTGTAGTGGCTTTCGTAAAAACGGATAAGGTCGGAGCGCAGATCCCGTCCCGGCAGATCGGCCAGGGTATCGAGGTTGCCCACAGAGAACTTGGAGAAGGGGTGCGCCGGGTTGACCGTCTCTTTATGCACCTGATAGCTGCGGCGCATGTCATCCTGCAGCTTGAGGCGATACTCGGAGTCGACCGCGTTGCGCTCCTTGTCCACCCACTCCGGATCAAACGTGGGGCAGATAAAGAACTGGGAGAAGCGATCCAGCCCCGCTTCAAAGAAGCCGTTGTCGATCTCGAAGAAGAAGTTGGTGAACTCGGTACCGGTCCAGGCGTTGTTGCTGCCGCCATGACGGCTCATAAATTGCTGGTACTCACCAGGCTTGGGGTAGGTGCAGGTGCCGAGAAACAGCATGTGCTCCAGAAAATGGGCCATTCCCTGCCGGTCGGCGGGATCGTCAAAATGGCCGGTATTGACCGCCAGCGAGGCGGCGGATTTGTCGGTGTCGGGATCACAAATCAACAAGACCCTGAGCCGGTTGGCCAGCTCCAGAAAATGGTATTGCCGATGGTCATTGGGACTGGCATATGGGCTCATTGGCGTGTGACTCACGTTGGATTTATTTGAATTTAAACATGATTATCGACCCCGCTATCCCGTCAGGCAAACCCTTTTCTGAGAGGTAGCGCAATTGTTTCCACACCCGTGGCGGGGTAAGATCCCCCGGCTATCAAAACAGGCCCGTTGGGCGAGGTTGTAATGAAGATCTATATCATGCGTCATGGCCAGGCTGGCATGAATGCGAAAACAGATGAACAGCGTCCATTGACCGAGCAGGGTATTGAAGAGTCTATCCAGATGGCCCGCTGGCTGGCGCCTCAGCTGATTGGCCCGCTGGATCGGGTGATCCACAGCAACTATCTGCGGGCACGCCAGACCTGGCAAGCCATATGCAGTGAATTACCTGACGCAGCAGCCGTTGAAGAGAGTGGCGACATTACCCCGTACGGTGATCCCGCTTTCGTGGCCAGCTACCTCACCACTTTGGCTGAACAACATGACCAGATCCTGATGGTCAGCCATCTGCCGCTGGTGGGTTATCTGGTGCAAAGCCTCTGCCCGGCCGCAGGAGCACCCATGTTTGCTACCTCGGGGATCGCCTGTATCGAGTGGCACGATGGCAAAGGAGCCTTGCTCTGGCTCGAAGGGCCGCATACAATAGGCTAAAAGTTAATAAAAAGTTATAGATTGAATTTTTTGGGAAGAGATGGGCGAGTTTTCCGGATTTTTATAAATACTTTACGGAATTAATTCGCAGAAGCTGCTGTCATACGGATACAACTGCAAGAGGTTGCAAACGATGAGAGTGTTCAAGAAGTACCTGCCACTGATGGT
>NZ_JBFODN010000114.1:0-1831 GCF_040908345.1 Aeromonas sp. R3-1 | reverse complement strand
GGCAGCGCGCTGGCGGATAAAACCCTGGCCTACCCGCCCGCCCTCACCGGCCTGCGCGGTAATCACCCGGGCTCTTTCGAACCGGCCCACAGTATCGCCCGTGACGGTAAGCAGTATGACTTTGCCAATATTCCCCTCGAGGGGGAGTACGATCTGGTGATCGTCGGCGCCGGGATCAGCGGTCTGGCCGCCGCCTGCTTCTATCAGCAACTGCTCGGCGCGGATAAAAAGATCCTGCTGCTCGACAACCACGACGACTTTGGCGGCCACGCCAAGCGCAACGAGTTCACCACCCCCGATGGCCTGCGTCTGGGTTACGGCGGCAGCGAATCCCTGCAATCACCGCGTTCGGTCTACAGCCCGGTGGCGCTCGGGCTGCTCAAGGCGCTGGAGGTCAACATCGACGAGCTGGCCGCCGGTTTCCAGCAGACCTTCTATCCGGATCTGGGGCTCAGCCGCGGTGTCTATTTCGACGAGAAGCACTTTGGCGTCAACAAGATAGTGAACGGGGACCCGGGCCACAACGTAGCGGACGATATCCCCCGCGATCGCCTGAACGGCCGGCCGCTGGCAGAATTTATCGGTGACTTCCCCCTCGATGATGCCGACAAGGCCGCCCTGTTGGCCCTGCACGAATCGAAGATCGACTACCTGAGCGGCATGACCCGCGAGCAGCAGGACGAGTGGGTGACCCGCAACAGCTACACCACCTTCCTGCGCGATAAAGTGGGCCTCAGCGAGCGGGCGATCACTTACTTCCAGCAGCGCACCAACGATTTCCAGGCGGTCGGCATCGACGCCACCGCCTGCGCCGATGCGCGCCTCTGCGCCTTGCCGGGGTTCGATGGCCTCAATCTGACGCCGCTGGATGCCGAGGAGCAGGCAGAGCTGGACGATCCCTACATCTTCCACTTCCCCGATGGCAACGCCGGTCTCACCCGCCTGATGGTGCGCAAGCTCATTCCGCAGGTGGCGCCGGGTCACACCATGCAGGATGTGGTGCTGGCCAAGTTTGACTACGGCAAGCTCGACCTGCCGGAGCACAAGGTGCAACTGCGCCTTGGCAGCACGGCGTTGCAGGCCAAAAACGTGCGCCTCGCCGACGGCAAGCTGGTGGTGGATGTTACCTACATCAAGGAGGGGAAACTGCACCGGGTGCGGGCCAAGCAGTCGATCATGGCTGGCTACAACATGATGATCCCCTACATGGTGCCCGAGATGCCGGAGCCCCAGAAGGAGGCGCTGCGCCAAAATGCCAAGGCGCCGCTGGTCTACACCAAGGTGGTGATCAAGAACTGGCAAGCCTTCGTCAAGCTAGGGGTACACGAGGTCTACTCCCCCGCCGCCCCCTACAGCCGGGTCAAGCTCGACTATCCGGTCAGCATGGGTGGCTACGAGCATCCCAAGAGCCCGGATCAGCCGATGTGCCTGCACATGGTCTATGTGCCGACCCTGCCGGGCAGCGGCCTCTCGGCCCGCGAACAGTCCCGCAAGGGGCGCGCCATGATCCTCGGCATGCCGTTCGAGCAGCATGAGCAGATGATCCGCGAGCAGTTGCAGGGGATGCTCGGCAGCGCCGGTTTCAACCATGAGCAGGATATCCTCGCCATCACGGTCAACCGCTGGTCTCACGGCTACTCCTATGTCACCAACACCCTGTTTGATGACGAAGCGCAGTGCGAAAAATGGATTGAACTGGGTCGCCAGCCGATCGGCAACATCACCATCGCCAACTCGGATGCAGGCTGGAGCCCCTACGCCCACGCCGCCATCGACGAAGCGTGGCGCGCCGTCAACGAGCTGGTAGCCATGAGCAAGGGAGGTGCCCAAT
>NZ_JBFODN010000113.1:0-2892 GCF_040908345.1 Aeromonas sp. R3-1 | reverse complement strand
AGGTGAGCTCGCCTTTTTCAATCTGCTCGACCAGCGCCAGTTTAAAAGTCAGCGAGTAATCGCGCTGTGTCCGTTTCACACCTTGTCCCATCGGGTTCTCCAATTTATGTGGGGGAAAGGTGTAAACCATATTCAGGACGGGACAGGTTGACTGAAAAAGCCCTGCCAATCTGGCAGGGCTTTTTGTTTTTTCAGTGTCCCGTCCTGTGTTGCGGGAACGAAGTGAGCGGAGTTATCCCCGTAGTCTCAAGGCAAGACCACAGAAGTATGTGGTGCCAAAAGCCAATAAAAACAATGCCAGTCAGGATTAACTGACTGGCATTAGGCCGTTTGGCCTCTCTTCTCTATCTGGCTGTGGTCGCAGTCAGCGATACGCTTACTTGACGCGCATACCCGGCTGAGCGCCTTCCTGCGGCTCCAGGATCCAGAGATCCTTGCCGCCCGGGCCTGCAGCCAGCACCATGCCTTCGGACATGCCGAAACGCATTTTGCGCGGAGCCAGGTTGGCCACCATGACGGTCAGCTTGCCTTCCAGATCTTCCGGGTTGTAGGCGGACTTGATACCGGCAAACACCTGACGGGTCTCGCCGCCGATATCCAGTTGCAGCTTGAGCAGCTTCTCGGCTTCCGGTACCGCTTCGGCCTTCTTGATCAGCGCGACGCGCAGGTCAATCTTGGCAAAATCGTCATAGGTGATGGTTTCGCTGATGGGGTCATCAGCTAGTGGACCGGTCACTTTCGGTGCCTGCTCTTTGGCCAGGTCTTCCTTGGAGGCCTCGATCATGGCTTCAATCTTCGCCGGCTCGATGCGGGAGAACAGTGCCTTGAACGGCGCAACGGTGTGATCGACCAGCGGCATCTCGATGCCATCCCAGCTGAGGGTTTCGGCCAGGAAGGCTTCGGCACGTTCGGCCAACAGCGGCATGACGGGCTTGAGGTAGGCCATCAGCACGCGGAACAGGTTGATGCCGACAGAGCAGACCGCCTGCAGCTCGGCGTCAGCCCCTTCCTTCTTGGCGATAACCCAGGGAGCCTTGTCGTCCACGTAGCGGTTGGCCTTGTCGGCCAGCGCCATGATTTCGCGGATGGCGCGGCTGAACTCGCGGCTCTCATAGGCTTCCGCAATAGCGGTACGGGCGTTGGCGAATTCGGCGTAGAGTTCGGGTTCGGCGCAGGTTGCCGCCAGCTTGCCGCCAAAACGTTTGGCGATAAAACCGGCGTTGCGGGAGGCGAGGTTGACCAGCTTGTTGACCACGTCGGCGTTGACGCGCTGCACGAAATCTTCGAGGTTCAGGTCCAGATCGTCGATGCGGCTATTGAGCTTGGCGGCGTAGTAGTAACGCAGGCACTCCGGATCCAGGTGGTTCAGGTAGGTGGATGCCTTGATAAAGGTGCCCTTGGACTTGGACATCTTGGCGCCGTTGACGGTCACATACCCGTGCACGTTGACCTTGGTCGGCTTGCGGAAGTTGGCACCTTCCAGCATGGACGGCCAGAACAGGCAGTGGAAGTAGGCAATGTCCTTGCCGATGAAGTGGTAGAGCTCGGCCTCGGAGTCCGCTTTCCAGTAGCTGTCAAAGTCGATGTCGCCGCGCTTGTTGCACAGGTTCTTGAACGACGCCATGTAACCGATGGGGGCATCGAGCCAGACGTAGAAGTACTTGCCCGGGGCGCCGGGAATTTCGAAACCGAAGTAGGGGGCGTCACGGGTGATGTCCCACTGCTGCAGGCCGCTTTCGAACCACTCCTGCATCTTGTTGGCCATCTCTTCCTGAATGGCGCCGGAGCCGCGCACCCACTCAGAGAGCCATTTTTCAAACTGCGGCAGGTCGAAGAAGAAGTGCTCGGAGTCCTTCATTACCGGAGTCGCGCCGGAGACGGCAGATTTCGGATCGATAAGCTCAGTCGGGCTGTAGGTGGCGCCGCAGCTGTCGCAGTTGTCGCCATACTGCTCCGGAGACTTGCACTTGGGGCAGGTACCCTTGACGAAACGGTCCGGCAGGAACATGGATTTTTCCGGATCGAACAGCTGGGAGATGGTGCGGCTCTTGATAAAGCCACCATTTTTCAGGCGGCCGTAGATCAGCTCCGCCAGCTCGCGGTTTTCGTCGCTGTGGGTGGAGTGATAGTTGTCAAAGCTGATGTTGAACCCGGCGAAGTCGGCCTGGTGCTCCTTGGAGACAGCGGCAATCATCTCTTCCGGGGTGATCCCCATCTGCTGTGCCTTGAGCATGATCGGGGTGCCGTGGGCATCATCGGCACAGATGAAGTGCACCTGATGGCCGCGCATTCGCTGATAACGAACCCAGATATCGGCCTGGATATGTTCCAGCATGTGGCCAAGATGGATGGAGCCATTGGCATAGGGGAGGGCGCAGGTTACCAGCATTTTACGAGGATCAGTTGCCATATTACGTTCTTGATGTGCTTGTTGGGATGATAGAGTGCCGTGCATGTTACCCGAATTGGGGGTAGCCTGCCTAGGGTTGTGGCTATGCCAACCTTGGCAGCACCTGCCGTTATGATGGCAGGCAAGCCACTGATTTGTGTGCGGTAACCGTTCACCTCAAGATAATGACAAGATAATGAGGAGTTAATGGTGATTGATTCAGTAAAACAGATCCTCGCCGAATTTAAGCCAGCAGGCTGGCACAAGGATCTGGTGGATGCCGGATTCGTTCGCGAGATCATCAATCAGGGTCAGGGGCTTACTATCCGGCTGGTCTTGCCGTTTGCCGGTCTCTCGCTGCTCGATCAGCTCAAAGAGAACTACGATGCCAGGCTGCGTAGTGCCACCGGCGCTGCCCGTATCGACTGGGCATTGGAGATTGACGTCGCCAGCATGCCGCGGGCGCAGGGCCTCAATGCCGTGCAGGGCATTCGCAACATCAT
>NZ_JBFODN010000112.1:0-12313 GCF_040908345.1 Aeromonas sp. R3-1 | reverse complement strand
AGATCCACCCCAGGCCACTGGCGGCGAAAATCGGGCAACAGCGGCAGTAGCCACTGGATGCAACTGTGGCAATCGAGCGCCAGATGCAGCCTGCCCGCATCGCCGCTCTGCAGGGCCTGCAACTGTTTCTCGGTCTGGGCCAGGGCGGGTAACACCTGACGGGCGAGGGCGAGCAGCTGGCTGCCGGCGGCGGTCAGCACCAGCGGGCGGCTTTTGCGCAGGTAGAGCTCCAGATTGAGGCGGGTCTCCAGCTCTTTGAGCTGGTGGGAGAGGGCGGACTGGGTGAGGTTGAGGGTCAGCGCCGCACCGGCCAGCGAGCCCTGCTCGGCCAGTGCGGTCAATGTTTTCAAGTGTTTGATCTCTATCCCTGCATTGCTTGGCACTGCCATAAGATGGCTCCTTGTGAGATTGCGTATGGCGCTGAGGTTGCGGTCGGCGGTTACCCTGTTGCGCTTCTTGACTCCGGCACCTCTTGCACCTGTAAACATCGGCCTCTGTATCCTCGCGGTGAACCTGATTGGCGGTCAGTTGAGGATTATTTGAGAGCCACTTGAAGAGGATTCAATAGCCAGCGTCACCTTATCTTGTCATTTTGGATGTGTAAACATCTGGATGGCTAAATCATCCAGTTTCCCATCAGATGAATGAGCATAAGGAAATGAACCTATGACACGAGCACACACCCTGGGCTTCCCCCGTATCGGCGCCAAGCGCGAGCTGAAATTTGCCCTCGAATCCTACTGGCGTGGCGAGACCACTCAGGCCGAACTCGTTGCCGTGGGCAAGACGCTGCGTGAGCGCCATTGGCAGGCCCAGCACGGCGCCGGGGTCAATCTGCTGCCGGTGGGCGACTTTGCTTGGTACGATCAGGTGCTCGGTACCAGCCTGCTGGTGGATGCGGTGCCTGCCCGCCACCGTCATGGCGAGACC
Organism: Aeromonas sp. R3-1; assembly: GCF_040908345.1. NCBI lineage: Bacteria > Pseudomonadati > Pseudomonadota > Gammaproteobacteria > Aeromonadales > Aeromonadaceae > Aeromonas > Aeromonas sp. R3-1. The sequence continues at coordinate 11,383 of NZ_JBFODN010000112.1, read as the reverse complement.
GATCTCGACACCCTGTTCCGGGTGGCCCGTGGCCGTGCGCCGACCGGCCCGGCGGCGGCGGCCGCCGAGATGACCAAATGGTTCAACACCAACTATCACTATCTGGTGCCGGAATTTAGCCGTGATCAGCGCTTCAAACTGGGCTGGAGCCAGCTGTTTGATGAGGTGGAAGAGGCCAAGGCGCTGGGGCTGCCGGTCAAGGCGGTGCTGCTGGGGCCGGTCTCCTACCTCTGGCTCGGCAAGGAGAAAGAGAGCGGCTTCTCCCGCCTTGAACTGCTCGATCGCCTGCTCATCGTCTATCAGGAGATCCTGGCCAAGTTGGCCGCCCAGGGAGTGGAGTGGGTACAGATCGATGAACCTGCGCTGACGCTGGACTTGCCGGACGAGTGGCGGCTGGCCTACCTCAACGCCTACGAGCGCCTCACGGGCCCCTGCAAGCTGCTGCTCACCACCTATTTCGGTTCGGTGGCTCATCAGCGCGACATCATCACCAGCCTCAAGGTAGATGGCCTGCATCTGGATCTGGTGGCCGCCCCCGAACAGCTGGAGACCCTGGTGCCGCATCTGCCCGCCCAGTGGGTCATCTCAGCCGGGGTGATCAACGGCCGCAACGTCTGGCGTGCCAATCTGGCCAAGCTGGCGCCGACTCTGAAGGCACTGAAAGCCAAACTCGGCGAGCGGCTCTGGGTGGCCTCATCCTGCTCATTGCTGCATAGCCCGGTGGATTTGACCCTGGAGCAGGAGCTGGATCCCCAGACCCGCAGCTGGTTCGCCTTCGCCTTGCAAAAATGTTTCGAGCTGGGACTGCTCAGAGAGTATCTGGATGGGGGCGAGCTCGACAAAATCACCGCCTACAGCCAGCCCATCGTCGATCGGGAGTCCGACAGCCGGGTGCACAAAAAAGCGGTGCAGTCACGGCTCGCCAGCCTCACCAACAGCGATTTTGATCGCCACAGCCCCTATCCGGTCAGGGCCGAGCTGCAGCGCTCGGATCTCAAGCTGCCGCTGCTGCCCACCACCACCATCGGCTCCTTCCCGCAGACCTCCCAGATCCGGGTGTTGCGGCAGGATTGGCGCGCCGGTCGCATCGATGACAGCGCCTACGAGGCTGGCATTAAGGCCGAGATCCGCGATGCCATCGCGCGTCAGGAGGCCATCGGGCTGGACGTGCTGGTTCATGGTGAGGCCGAGCGCAACGACATGGTGGAGTATTTCGGTGAGCTGCTGGATGGCTTTGCCATCACCCGCTTCGGCTGGGTACAGAGCTATGGCTCACGCTGCGTCAAGCCGCCGGTGATCACCCGTGACATCGACCGCCCGACTCCCATGACGCTCGAATGGACCCGATTTGCCCAGAGCCTGACCGACAAGCCGGTGAAGGGGATGCTGACTGGCCCTGTGACCATCCTCTGCTGGTCCTTCCCGCGGGAAGATGTGAGCCGCGAGCAATCCGCCCTGCAAATCGGCCTTGCCATTCGCGACGAGGTGGCAGATCTGGAAGCCGCTGGCATCAAGATCATCCAGATCGACGAACCGGCGATCCGCGAAGGCTTGCCCCTGCGCAAGCAAGATCATCAGGCCTATCTCGACTGGGCGGTGCGGGCCTTCCGTCTGAGTGCAAGCCCGGTGGCGGACCGCACCCAGATCCACACTCACATGTGTTACAGCGACTTCAACCTCATCATCGAGGCGGTGGCGGCGCTGGATGCGGATGTGATCACCATAGAGACCAGCCGCAGCCAGATGCAGCTGCTCGAAGCGTTCGAACGCTTCAACTACCCCAACGAGATTGGCCCGGGCGTCTACGACATCCACTCGCCGAACGTGCCGAGCCAGAGCTGGATTGAGGGGTTGCTGCGCAAAGCCGCCAAACAGATCCCGGCCGAGCGGCTCTGGGTCAACCCGGATTGCGGCCTCAAGACCCGCGGCTGGGAAGAGACAGAAGCCGCCCTCAAGGTGATGGTCGATGCTACCAAGGCGCTGCGGGCCGAGCTGGCGTAACCGGCAAGCCGTGACCGCCATCGATAAGGTGGCGTGCTGACAAACGAACGAGAGAGGGGAAGCCATTGCTTCCTCTCTCTTTTTTCGCTGGCCACTTTTCCACTGGATCCTGAACCTTGCCGCAGCCCGCTTTGCACTAGGCTCAGAGGTGGCAGAAGTGGATGGAGTCGCGGCCATGAGAGTCAGTCTGGGGAGTGCAATCCTGTGGGGATTGCTGATGTGGCAGAGTGCATGGGCGGCGCCAGCGGCCGAGTTGAAGCTGGTCTACTTTGACGACTTTGCCCCATATTCGTGGCGTGACGAACAGGGCAGGATGCGCGGGCTGATGATCGACGTGATGGATCGGGTGGTTGCGCAGATGGGGCTGCGGGTGCGCCATGAAGGTTATCCGTGGCAACGGGCGCAAAAACTGGTGCGGATGGCGCAGGCCGATGGCTTTGTCACCATCGCTACCCGGGAGCGGCGCAGCTATACCCTGGTTGTGGAAGAGCCGGTCACCACCACTGTGCTAACCATTTTTACCCAGCGTGCCCATCCCCGCATGGCGGAATTTCAGCGTGCCAACCGCTTGAGCGACTTCAAATCGCTTACCTTTCTCGACTATTTCGGTAACGGCTGGGGCAAGGAGAACCTGGCGGGCTTCACCGTTCATCACACCATCAATGTTGATAACGTTTTCAAAATGCTGGCGGCGGGTCGGGGGGATCTGATGGTGACCGACCCACTGGTGGCACGTTTCAAACTCAACCAGCTGGGTCTCTCCGGGCAGGTGGTCGAGGTGCCGCTGCAGCTTGACGCTACCCCGTTCAATCTCTGCATCGGCAAGCACTCCCGCTTCAATACCCGGATAACCGAGTTCAACCGAGCCCTGCAACGGTTGCGACAAAGCGGCGAGTTGGCGCGTATCGTCGAACGCTATCGTTGATGCGCGGCCGCCATCTGCGGTTTGCCAAGGGCGTGTCTATCTTGGCGTCATATCAGAAATGGTTGCCCAGAAGGCATCGATCAAGGGCCCCTTGCTGTGGGGCGGACGGATAAGGCCAATGGTCCAGCAGGCTTCCCCATCTCTAAGGGACAGGGTGAGTACATCCGGGTGCTCTATGGTGGTGGAGGAGGGGACCAGGGTCCAGGCGATCTCTGCCGCCGCGGTGGCGACGCCAGCGGCGAAGTCGTTGACGTACTGGATATCGCGAAAACGCAGCCCGCTCTGGGCCAGATAGTTCATCAGGTGATCGTAAAACGACGGCGCCTTGTCCCGACGCAGGATCGCCAGCGGCTTGTCCACCAGATCCGCCAACTCCCTCACATCGCGGTAGCTGGCGGGCAGCACGGCGACAAAGTGGGCTTCGACCACCGGCAGGGCGTGCCACCCCTTGGGGGCGGGCAGGCGGCAAAAACCGAGATCCAGCTTGCCTTCACTGAGCGCCAGTAGCTGGTGGTGGGTGGAGAGATCGTTGAGCTCGATGGTCACTTTCGGCCGCTCGGCGCGAAAGCGGGCGATGGCGGCGGGCACCAGGATCTTGGTGGCCACACCAAAGCCGATACGCAGGGTGCCGACATTGCCCGCCAGCACGTCGCGGGCGGTGCGCGAGAGCTGCTCGCTCTGGATGACCACAGCGCGGGCATCTTCATACAGCGCCCTGCCCAGTCCGGTGAGGCGAGTGGTACTGGCGTTGCGCTCGAACAGCTCGCCGCCCAGCTCCTCCTCCAGCCGCCTGATCTGTTTGCTCAGGGCCGACTGGGTAACGTGCTGACGCACCGCTGCCTGGCCGAAGTGCAGCACCTCCCCCAGAGTGACGAAGGCTTTCAGATCCCGTAGCTCCATCAGGGCTCCTTTCATTCCTGTTGGGAATGTTGAGTGGTCAAATTTGTCATTGGACGGAATTTTAGAAGTGATGGATGCTTATGCCAATTCATTTCGGGCGCCCCGACAGGGGGCGCCGAGTTATCAGAGATGGCTGACACCATCAGCGCAGAAGGAGCAACACCAGATGCATCACCACAAGTTCAACGACTTCCCGAGCGATTTTCTGTGGGGCGCCGCCTCCGCCGCCTATCAGGTGGAGGGGGGCTGGAATGCCGATGGCAAGGGGCCCTCGGTGTGGGATCTCTTCACCAAGCTGCCGGGCAAGACCTTTGAGGGGAGCAACGGCGATGTGGCGGTGGATCACTACCACCGCATGGAAGAGGACGTGGCGCTGATGGCCGAGATGGGGCTCAAGGCCTACCGCTTCTCGGTGAGCTGGCCGCGCATCTATCCCACCGGTCGGGGGGAGGTGAACGAGGCGGGGCTGGCTTTCTACGAGAAGTTGATCGACACCCTCTTGGCCCACCAGATTGAGCCGGTACTGACCCTTTATCACTGGGATCTGCCGCAGGCGCTGCAGGATGAGTACGGCGGCTGGGAAGACCGACGCATTATCGAGGATTTCGAGCGCTACTGCGTGACCCTCTATCAGCGTTTTGCCGGCAAGGTGAAGTACTGGGTGTCGCTTAACGAGCAGAACTACAACCTGACCAACGCCTATCAGCTCGGCACCCATCCGCCCGCAGTGCAGGATCGCAAGCGCTTCTTTGCCGCCAACCATATCGCGTTTCTGGCCAATGCCCGAGTGATCAAGGCGTTTCGCCAGCATGTGCCAAACGGCCTCATCGGCCCGAGCTTTGCCTACTCCCCTGCTTATCCGGCGTCGTGCGATCCGAAAGATATGCTGGCCTATGAGAACGCCGAGGAGTTCAACAACCTCTGGTGGCTGGATGCCTACTGCTTTGGCCGCTATCCGCAGGCGGCGCTCGCTTACTTGCGAGAAAACGGCGAGGCGCCGGAGATCCTGCCGGGCGATATGGAGTTGCTGCGAGAGGGGACGCCCGACTACATCGGCGTCAACTACTACTACACCCTGACCTACACAGATAACCCCTTGGGCGGTCAGACCCTGCAGCGGATCAACACCACCGGCAAGAAGGGCACTACCCCGTCCAGCGGCATCCCCGGCCTCTACAAGACGGCACCCAATCCGCACCTTGAGACCAGCAACTGGGACTGGGCCATCGACCCGACCGGGATGCGCATCGCCCTGCGTCGCCTCTCTTCCCGCTATGGCCTGCCGCTGATGATCACCGAGAACGGTCTTGGCGAGTTCGACAAGCTGGAGGCGGGCTACAAGGTGAACGATGAGTACCGCATCGATTACCTGCGCAGCCACGTCAAGGCGTGCCAGGAGGCGATGCAGGATGGGGTGGAATTGCTCGGCTACTGCGCCTGGTCGTTCACCGACATCCTGAGCTGGCTCAACGGCTATCAGAAGCGCTACGGCTTCGTCTATGTGGAGCGTGACGAGCAGGGGGGCTCCCTTCGCCGGATCAAGAAGGCGAGCTTCCACTGGTATAGCCAGGTGATTGCGAGCCAGGGCAAGCAGCTCTGACGGTTTATCGCGTCGCGTAACCAGTGGGCCTGGGCAATCCCCAGGCCCACGCTGTTTGTGGCGGGGGAGAGGGGGCAAGCCGGTTTCTCACCGTGCGACTCATCCCTGTTTGCTGATTTTTGTCCTGCCAAAGCCGCCGACCCCTGCTATTATCTGCGGCCGAACATGAGCCAATAAAAATCAGGATATCGTGATGACTGACCACACTTTTATTCCCGGCAAGGACGCGGCGCTGGAAGACTCCATCGAACGCTTCCAGACCAAGCTGAAAGCCTTAGGGTTTGATATCGAAGAGGCCTCCTGGCTCAACCCCGTGCCGAACGTCTGGTCGGTGCATATTCGGGACAAAGAGTGCGCCCTCTGCTTCACCAACGGCAAGGGTGCCAGCAAGAAGGCGGCCCTCGCTTCCGCCCTTGGCGAATATTTCGAGCGTCTCTCCACCAACTACTTCTTTGCCGACTTCTATCTGGGTGAGCAGGTCGCCAACGGCGATTTCGTTCACTACCCGAACGAGAAGTGGTTCCCCATCGAGGGTGACCAGTTCCCGGCCGGTCTGCTCGACAGCTTCACCCGCAAGTTTTACAACCCGGATGGTGAAGTGACCGCCGACATGCTGGTGGATCTGCAGTCAAACAACGAAGAGCGCGGTATCGTCGCCCTGCCGTTCGAGCGTCAGTCCGATCACGAGACCGTCTACATCCCGATGAACATCATCGGCAACCTCTATGTCTCCAACGGCATGAGCGCTGGTAACACCAAGACCGAAGCGCGCACTCAAGCGCTCTCCGAAGTGTTCGAGCGCCACGTGAAGAACAAGATCATCGCCGAGGCCATCAGCTTGCCGCTGATCCCGGACGAGGTGATTGCCCGTTATCCGGGGATTGCCGCCTCCATCGCCGCCCTCGAAGCGGAAGGTTTCCCCATTTACAGCTTCGATGCTTCCCTCGGTGGCCGTTATCCGGTCATCTGTGTGGTGCTGCTCAACCCGAGCAATGGCACCTGCTTTGCCTCCTTCGGCGCCCACCCGCGCTTCGAAGTGGCCTTCGAGCGGACCGTCACTGAGCTGCTGCAGGGCCGCGGTCTCAAGGATCTCGACGTGTTCGTGCCGCCGTCATTCGACAACGAGCAGGTGGCGGATCACCACAACCTCGAGACCCACTTCATCGACTCCTCGGGCCTTATCAGCTGGGATCTGTTCAAGCAGGATGCGGACTTCGAGTTTGCCGACTGGGATTTTCGTGGCACCTCGCAGGAGGAGTTCGATCACCTGATCGGCATCTTCCATGAGCTGGAGCAGCCGGTCTATATCGCCGACTACGAGCATCTGGGTGTCTACGCCTGCCGCATTCTGGTGCCGGGCATGTCCGACATCTATCCGGCCGAAGATCTGCTGCTGGCCAACAACAATATGGGCGCCAACCTGCGCGAAGTGATCCTGGCACTGCCATCACTTGATTGGGACGCCGAGCAGTACATGGCGTTGTTTGATCAACTGGATGAAGAGGGGCACGACGAGCGCACCCGTGTACGCGAGCTGCTGGGCATCGCCGCTGCCAAGGGTACCGCGCTGCACACCCTGCGCGTTGGCGAGCTGAAAGCCATGCTGGCGCTGGCCGCCGGTGAGCTGGAGACCGCACTGGATCTCATCGACTGGACCATGGAGTTCAACCAGTCGGTGTTCACTGCCGAGCGTGCCAGCTACTACCGCGCCCTGCGCGCCTGCGTCGAGTTGTTCCTCGACGAGGAGCGGGATCCGGAGCAGTATCGCGCCGTCTTCACCCGCATGTATGGTGAAGAGACGCTGGCACAGGCCTGGGCCAACGCCAGTGGCGAAGCGCGCTTCCACGGGTTGGAGACGGCCGACTTGTCGCTCTCTCAATTCCCGCTGCACCAGAAGCTGCTGGCGGCTTACGAGAAGCTGCAAAAGGCCAAGCGTGCCCATCACTGGGCGTGATCGTTGCTGTAAAGGAAGGGGCCGTGTGGCCCCTTCTGTTTATCGTGCGGCAAGGCACGGGATAGTTATTCAAAGATGAAATAAAAAACAAAAAATACCCCTAAGGGGGTTGATGGCAGGGCAGGGGATGTGCTGTCGATCTGCAAAGATATCTTGCCAATACCATATTTCCATGCACTGGAATAAATTCTTTAAAATCATTGCATTAAAAATGTGATATTTCTGTTTCAGCTGATACCTGGTGTAAAGTGGCGTAGCCATCACACTAAAATATTTGTAGTAAAATTACATTCGCACTCTGATAAACTTGATCAATGTCAATTTTGGCTATTTGGCCCTTTGTTATGATTTCAACAGGCAAAACATTCAGGTAGAAAATAATTGAAAGCTGAATCTCCATTCGATTGTCTCAAGCCCGAAGCCATCGCTGCACTGGCTGAAGACATCACCTATGCCAAGGCTACCAAGCCGGCATACAAGGTCATTCCACTGGCCATTACCGCAGGCGCTTTCATCGCCATCGCATTTATCTTCTACATCACAGTGACGACCGGAACCGGCTCCATGCCTTGGGGTATGGCCAAGTTGGTGGGCGGTCTCTGCTTCTCTCTCGGACTTATTCTCTGTGTGCTGCTCGGTGCCGAGCTGTTCACCTCCACCACCCTGACGTTGGTGGCCAAGGCTGCCAATCGCATCAGCTGGGCTCAGCTGCTCAAGAACTGGGGTCTGGTCTACTTCGGCAACCTGATTGGCGGTCTGCTGATGGTGGCGCTGATCATCGTTTCTGCAGAGTACACGGCAGCAGACGGCCAGTGGGGCCTTAACGCCCTGAAAGTAGCCCAACACAAAATTCACCACACCTTCTTCGAAGCGGTGGCGCTGGGTATCCTCTGTAACCTGATGGTATGTCTTGCTGCCTGGATGGCTTTTGGAGCCCGCAGCGCGACTGACAAGGTAGTGGTTATGCTGCTGCCGGTTGCCATGTTCGTTGCATCAGGTTTCGAGCACAGCATCGCAAACATGTTTATGATTCCGGTTGGTATCGCTATCCACAGCGTGGCTAGTCCGGAATTTTGGCAGGCCATCGGCCAGGATCCGGCAACCTTTGCTGACCTGACCGTATCCAACTTCGTCCTACACAACCTCATCCCCGTGACCATCGGCAATATCATCGGTGGTGGCGTGATGGTTGGTCTGACTTACTGGTTTATCTTCCGTCGTCATCATTAAGGATGATTGCGGGATACTACATCAATACCGTGTGAGGTAATGAAAAATGGCAGAACTTAACGAACAGTTCCAAAAAGCATGGGAAGGCTTCGCGGCCGGTGAATGGCAGACCTCTGTCAACACCCGTGACTTCATCCAGAAGAACTACACCCCGTATGAAGGTGACGAGTCCTTCCTGGCTGGCGCGACCGAAGCGACCACCAAGCTGTGGGACAAGGTCATGGAAGGGATCAAAATCGAGAACCGCACTCATGCGCCGGTTGATTTTGATACTGACCTGCCCTCCACCATTACCGCACACGATGCCGGTTATATCGATCAGAGCCTGGAGCAGATCGTTGGTCTGCAGACTGACAAGCCGCTGAAGCGCGCCATCATCGCCAACGGCGGTATCAAGATGGTTAAAACTTCTTGCGAAGTGTACGGTCGTCAACTGGACCCGATGGTCGAGAAGATCTTCACCGAATACCGCAAGACTCACAACCAGGGCGTGTTTGACGTTTACACCAAAGACATCCTGAACTGCCGCAAGTCTGGTGTTATCACCGGTCTGCCGGATGCCTACGGCCGTGGCCGTATCATCGGTGACTACCGTCGTGTTGCTCTGTACGGTGTTGACTTCCTGATGGCCGACAAACTGGCCCAGTTCAAGTCCCTGCAAGCTGACCTGGAAAACGGCGTCAACCTGGAAGCCACCATCCGTCTGCGCGAAGAGATCTCCGAGCAGCACCGTGCCCTGGCACAGATGAAGGTGATGGCTGCCAAGTACGGTTGCGATATCTCCGTACCGGCCAAGAACGCTAAAGAAGCCGTACAGTGGACCTACTTCGCCTACCTGGCGGCAGTCAAGTCCCAGAACGGTGCAGCCATGTCCTTCGGTCGTACCTCCAGCTTCCTGGATATCTACATCGAGCGTGACCTGCAGAAAGGCCTGATCACCGAGCAAGAAGCCCAGGAGCTGATGGACCACATGGTCATGAAGCTGCGTATGGTTCGCTTCCTGCGTACTCCGGAATACGATTCACTGTTCTCCGGCGACCCGATGTGGGCGACCGAGACCCTGGCTGGTATGGGCGTTGACGGCCGTACTCTGGTCACCAAGAACAGCTTCCGTATGCTGAACACCCTGTACACCATGGGCCCGTCCCCTGAGCCGAACCTGACCATCCTGTGGTCCGAGAAGCTGCCGGTCGGTTTCAAGAAGTACTGTGCCAAGGTATCCATCGAGACCTCTTCCGTTCAGTACGAGAACGACGATCTGATGCGTCCGGATTTCAACAACGATGACTACGCCATCGCTTGCTGTGTATCCCCGATGATCGTTGGTAAGCAGATGCAGTTCTTCGGTGCTCGTGCCAACCTGGCCAAGACCATGCTGTATGCAATCAACGGTGGTATGGACGAGAAGCTCAAGATCCAGGTCGGTCCGAAAACCGAGATGGTCAAGTCCGAGTACCTCGACTACAACGACGTAATGGATCGTCTGGACCACTTCATGGATTGGCTGGCCAAGCAATACGTTGCTGCGCTGAACATCATCCACTACATGCACGACAAGTACAGCTACGAAGCCTCTCTGATGGCGCTGCACGACCGTGACGTATATCGCACCATGGCGTGTGGTATCGCTGGTCTGTCTGTAGCCGCTGACTCCCTGTCTGCCATCAAGTACGCCAAGGTCAAGCCGATTCGTGACGAAGATGGCGTTGCCATCGACTTCGAAATCGAAGGCGAATACCCGCAGTTCGGTAACAACGACGCTCGCGTCGATGATATCGCCTGTGACCTGGTTGAGCGCTTCATGAAGAAGATTCAGAAGCTGAACACCTACCGTGGTGCTGTCGCTACCCAGTCTGTTCTGACCATCACCTCCAACGTGGTATATGGCAAGAAGACCGGTAACACCCCGGATGGCCGTCGTGCTGGTGCTCCGTTCGGCCCGGGTGCAAACCCGATGCACGGTCGTGACCAGAAAGGTGCTGTTGCTTCCCTGACTTCCGTAGCCAAGCTGCCGTTCGCTTACGCTAAAGATGGTATCTCCTATACCTTCTCCATCGTACCGAATGCACTGGGTAAAGATATGGAAGCCCAGAAAGCCAACCTGGCTGGCCTGATGGACGGTTACTTCCACCACGAAGCCAACGTAGAGGGTGGTCAGCACCTGAACGTGAACGTGATGAACCGTGAAATGCTGCTGGACGCCATGGAAAACCCGGAGAAATATCCGCAGTTGACCATCCGCGTATCCGGTTATGCCGTTCGCTTCAACTCTTTGACCAAAGAGCAACAGCAAGACGTCATCACCCGTACCTTCACTGCTTCTCTGTAATCGAGACATAGTGAGCAAAAACCGGCGCCAAGGCGCCGGTTTTTTTATGCGTGCGATTCAGGGGGAGTAATCATCCCCTGTGAATCGCCTCCGGTTCCATCGCAACCACAACAGTTGTTACTGGGTATTCGAAGAGGATTAAGGGGAGGGGCTCACCAAGATTGACCTAGGCCCCGTCTGTAATGCGATTGTGCTTTATTCGCGCTCTAAGGGGATAGGCGGTTGCTTTGCCTGCCATTGCATCAGTGTTGCTATGGCTCGTGGAACAGCTGATCAGGTTTAAGGGGTGAACAGAGGCGCCATCGCGGGTATCAAGCAATACCCATAAGCCTGTGACTATGGAATCATTCTCTGCCTCTGCCTCTGCCTCTGCCTCTGCCTCTGCCTCTGCCTCTGCCTCTGCCTCTGCCTCTGCCTCTGCCTCTGCCTCTGCCTCTGCCTCTG
>NZ_JBFODN010000111.1:0-9407 GCF_040908345.1 Aeromonas sp. R3-1 | reverse complement strand
ACAGCTACTGCGCAGCGGCCGCTCTTTTGCTATATTACGGCCCCACTATCTTTTCCATATCGTGGCTGGCCCCAACATGCTGGCTACCCGTTGAGCCAAAGGCTCATCTCAGGAGTTTCTCTCGAACATGTCATTCAACGAACTGGGTCTGTCTCCGCATATTCTGCGGGCCGTCAAGGAGCTGGGTTACGAACAACCAACCCCCATCCAGCAGCAAGCGATTCCGGCCATTCTGGCCGGTCAGGATGTGCTCGGCGGCGCTCAGACAGGCACAGGCAAAACGGCCGGTTTCACCCTGCCGATGTTGCAGCGTCTGCTGGCCAACCACGGTCGTGGCCGTCGTCAGGTGCGCGCACTGGTACTGACCCCGACCCGCGAACTGGCGGCACAGGTGGGCGAGAGCATCATCAAGTATGCCCACCACCTGCCATTCAAGACTCTCATCGCCTATGGCGGTGTCAGCATCAAGCCCAATCTGGACGCCATCAAACTGGGGGTGGACATTCTGGTCGCCACTCCGGGCCGTCTGCTGGATCTGCTGACCCAGGGCGCCCTGACCCTGAGCCAGCTGGAAGTGCTGGTGCTGGATGAAGCGGATCGCATGCTCGACATGGGCTTTATCGTCGACATCCGCCGCATCATGAAGGCGCTGCCTGCAGAGCGGCAGACATTGCTTTTCTCTGCCACCTTCTCAAACGACATCAAGGCGCTGGCGGATGACCTGCTGAACGACCCCACCCTGATCGAGGTGGACCCCAGCAATACTGCCGCCGAGCAGGTGACCCAGCGCATCATTCAGGTGGATCGGGAACGCCGCCGCGAGCTGCTCTCCCATATGATTGGCCGTGGCAACTGGCAGCGGGTGCTGGTGTTTGTCCGCACCAAGCAGATCGCCGACCGCCTCGCCCAGCAGATGCAAAAAGATGGTCTCAATACCGTGGCGATCCATGGTGACAAGAGCCAGGGAGCCCGCAACCGGGCGCTGGCCGATTTTCGCAGTGGCGAGGTGCGGGTGCTGGTGGCGACCGATATCGCCGCCCGCGGTCTGGACATCGATCAACTGCCCTACGTGATCAACTTTGAACTGCCCCAGATGGCGGAGGATTACATCCACCGTATCGGCCGTACCGGCCGCGCCGGTCGTGGCGGCGAGGCCATCTCGCTGGTCAGCCAGGACGAGCTGGGTCAGCTCAAGGCGATCGAAGCCCTGATCGGCCAATCCCTGTCCGTGGAGATATTGGAAGGGTATGAGCCAAGCGGCAAGCCGAGTCGCCAGACTCTGCCGGGCAGCAAGCCGGTGCAGAACCCGCCTCGGGCTCGCGGCCATGCCAACGCCAAGAGCAGCAATGCCAAGGGCAAGCCAGCCGCGGGCAAGGGCAAAGCCAAAGGTGACGCCAGCAAAAATCCCGCCCAGTCTCCTCAAAACAAGTCCCGCAAGCGCGAAGTGGTGGGCGAGGATATCGGCTTTGCGCCAATGCGCCGCTTGCCCAAAGCAATGCGCGACAGCTATCAGGAGAGCAGCGACGAGTAAGCTCGCGCGACGCTAACTGCCAAGCCAAAAGAGGGAGCCTGCAAGGCTCCCTCTTTCGTTATGGATCGCACGGAGTCGTGCAAGTGCTCCGTGCAAATGCTCCGCTCGGGCTCAAACCAGCGAATGGCGTACCGCGGCAGTACCATGGCTGGGCGGCGCTGAACCATCGAGCGGATTGAGCTGCAAGAACTCGAACAAGCCAGCCTGCATATTGACGTTCCAGAAGCGTCCGGCGAGGGTGAGTTGCAACCGTGCATTCTCGATCTCGGCCAGCCCGTGCTGCTGCCAGGCGGCAAAAAGCGGCATCAGATGGGTCAGCAAAGGCGCTGGCAGACGATCCAGCGCCAGCACGCCACTGTCGAGGGCGCCACGCAGCAGACCGTCCATCCTTGCATTGGGATTGCGTCCCATCACCATCCCGGGCGCCCGCTTGCCACTGGCCAGCGCATCGTGCCAGGGGGCCAGATCCCGTCCATACATCAAGCCATGGCCAAGAATGCTGCCCCCAGCACCGGCACCAAAGGGGAGGATCTCCGCACCGCGCTTGGCCATCTGGTTATAACGACTCTGCTCGGCCGGACTGCGCCGCCAGTGGCTGCAAGATAGACGCTCCCAGCCCTGAGCTTCCAGTTGCGCCCCGCCATAGGCATACATGGCCGCCCGCTGCTGGCCATCAGCGAGCCAATCCAGGGTGCCCTTCTCCTGCGCCCGCTCCAGATTGGTGCCCTGCATGGCAATGAGCTGATAGAGATCGACCCCGTGTACACCGCTCGCCATCACATCGCGGATATCCTGCTGCCACACGGCATCATCCTGACCGGGCAGACCAAAGATAAGATCCGCCACGATCACAGCAGCATCATCCCGGGTCAGCTCACCCAGACGGGTCAGCAGCGTCTCCCTGTCATCGAAACGGGCCGCCTGCTGACGCACCCGGGTATCAAAGCTCTGCACCCCAAATGAGAAGCGGTTGAAGCCCCCCGCCAGCGCAACCTGCCATTTCTCATCATCAAAGCCGTTGAGCCGTCCCTCCAGCGTCACCTCGGCATCGGCCGCCAACGGGAAACGGCGGATCACGGCGGCCAGCATGGCCAGCTCGTCGGCGCTCATGTCGGTCGGCGTACCGCCCCCCACATAGACGGCTGAAAACGGCATGCTCTGCGCCAACGGGGTGTCAGTCGCCTGCGCAAGGGAGGCGCAGAGGGCGTTGACATAGCGGTTGATCCGCGCCGGATTGGCGCCATTTTCAAAGAAATTGCAGAAGCTGCAGCGCTTTCGGCAAAACGGAATGTGGATGTAGAGGGCGCGCTCCTCAGCTTCACTCTCTCGCTGCCACCAGCTCTGCCAGCCAGCCTCATCCAGCGGGAAGGGGCGCATCCCTCCCCGACTGGCGTGAGCCGAGGTCTTGGCGCTAAAAGCAAACTTGAGGGGATCCGGCGTGGCAATACCGGTCATGGAAGGGGTCAGATTCATGATGGTCACTATTATCAGCAAATAATGACAATGATAACGATTATCGTTAATAGCAATTTGTTCTGGATCAACCCGAGGAGCAGCCCCCCTCCCGAAAGGCATTTTGGCAACCAGCATTACCGATCTGCTTAACAGATTATTTACTCAAGAGTGGTTATCGTGTGCCGATAGAGAACCATCTCCCGCCGTTTCTTCGTCTACGATCAAGATGATACGGGATCACATAACAACACCAAGCGCATGGAACTTGCCCAAAATGCATAACCTCTCCTTGAACTGGAAAATATTCCTCCCTCTTGCGCTGGTCATCAGCACCACCTTTGGCCTCTGCTTCGAACTCTCCGCATGGCTGCAACGGGATCTCGCCATCCGGCTGGCAGAGGAGAAAGTAGAGAGCATGGCCAACACCTATATGGATCAGGTGAACGTGCTGATGATGACTGGTGGCATGGCCAACCGGCAGATAGTGCAGACCAAACTCAAGAGTGAAGCGGGCATCGTTGAGGCCCGTCTGGTGCGCGCACCAGCAGTAAGCAACCTGTTTGGCCCGGGTCACCCGGATCAGAAAGCGCAGGATCCCCTCGATGAGCGAGCCATCAATCAGGGCGAAGCCATTCTGGAGCAGCAGGGCAACCGGCTCACCCTGATCAAACCGTTCAAAGCCTACAAGGAGTATCGCGGCACCCAGTGCCTCACCTGTCATCAGGTCAATGAGGGGACCGTGATGGGGGCAGTGCGGATCAGTTATGACCTCAGCCACACCTTCGGCGAGATCCGCCACAACAACCTGATCCTGAGCGGCAGCCTGGCCGCCGTCTTCAGCCTCGGCTTCGGCTTGCTCTGGTGGGTATTGCAACGCTACGTGAAACACCCTCTGCGCCAGCTGCAGCTCACCATGATCCGGATGGCCAAAGAGCGCGACCTCGCCCTCCCCTTGGTCAATCACAGCCGGGATGAACTGGGCCAGATGACCCGCGCCGTCAATGACATGGTGCAGGGATTCCGCCACAGCCTGCAGGAGGTGGAAGAGGCAACCCACCAGCTCTATCAGGAGTCGAACCAGATCCGTCAGGTGGCGACCCAGACCGAAAACTCGGCCCGCCAGCAAGAGGGGATGACCACCCAGGTTGCCGCCGCCGTCAGCGAGCTGGCCGCCAGCTCTCATGAGGTGCGCGAACATGCCCGCCACAGCGCCGAGCTCTCCGCCCTCACCAATCAGGATGCCGCCGACACCAGCCGCCTCGCCCAGCACTCCATCACCGATATGGGCGAGATGTCGGCAGAGATCGATCGGGTGGATCAGGTGATCCAGCAACTCGACAGCCGCTGTCTTGCGGTTGACGGTGTGCTCGAGGTGATCAAGGGGATTGCCGATCAGACCAACCTGCTGGCCCTCAACGCTGCGATTGAAGCGGCGCGGGCAGGTGAGCAAGGCCGTGGCTTTGCGGTGGTGGCCGATGAAGTACGAGCCCTCTCCAACCGCAGCCGCGCCGCCAGCGAAGAGATCTCACAGATGATCGCCGCCCTGCAAAATGAGGCCCAGAGCGCAGTTACGGTGATCGGGGATGCAAAAAGCAAAGCCGATGAGAGCATCAGCAAGACCGAAGCGACCCTGGCAGCCATGCAGAACATCATCGAGCGCATCGCCCGCATCAACGACCTCAACGCCCAGATGGCCCAGTCGGCCGAAGAGCAGGACAGGGTCTGCCATGAGGTTGACAGCTCGGTAAGCGACATTCGCAACACCTCCAACGACACCCTGGGTCAGGCGCACGCCGCCAACCTCGCCAGCATTCAGCTGGTAGAGCAGTGCCAGAAACTGGAGGCGCTGCTGAAAACCTACCGCTGGTAATCCACTTCACATATGAAAAAGCGCGACCCGAGGGTCGCGCTTTTGCTTTATGGATTCGATTTGGCCGAACGGCCGCGTTGCTACTCCAGCGGCGCGCTGACTATTAACAGCGCCGCCAAGATAGCTTTAACGGGCGTTACGGGTTGCGACGGCATCCGCCAGATTGCGCAACAGCACTTCGGTATCGGCCCAACCGATGCAGGCATCGGTGATGCTCTGACCGACGGTGAGTTCACCCCCTTCCACCAGATCCTGACGGCCTTCTACCAGATGGCTCTCCACCATCACACCAAACACCGCCTTGCTGCCGGCACGCAGCTGACCGGCTACATCTTCAGCCACCACCATCTGGTTCTTGAACTGTTTGCTGCTGTTGGCGTGACTAAAGTCGATCATCACCTTCTGTGGCAGATCGGCCTTCTCCAGCCCCTTCACAACTTCGCTGACATGGGCGGCGCTGTAGTTCGGCTCACGACCACCACGCAGAATGATGTGACAGTCCGGGTTGCCGCGGGTCGCCACGATGGCGGAGTGACCGTATTTGGTGACCGACAGGAAGTGGTGCGGCGCACTGGCAGCGCCAATGGCATCGATGGCAACCTTGATGGTGCCGTCAGTGCCATTCTTGAAGCCCACCGGACAGGAGAGACCGGAGGCCAGCTCGCGGTGCACCTGGGATTCGGTGGTACGAGCGCCGATCGCACCCCAGCTCATCAGATCCGCCACATATTGCGGGGTGATCATGTCGAGGAACTCGGAGGCAGTCGGCAGCCCCATGTCATTGAGATCCAGCAACAGCTTGCGACCAATGCGCAGACCGTCGTTGATCTTGCAGCTATTGTCGAGGTACGGATCGTTGATCAGCCCCTTCCAGCCCACTGTGGTGCGCGGTTTTTCGAAGTAGACCCGCATCACGATCTCCAGCTGACCTTTCAGCTCGTCGCGCAGCGCCTTGAGGCGCTTGCCGTACTCCAGCGCGGCAACCGGATCATGGATGGAGCAAGGACCAATCACCACCAGCAGACGATCATCTTCGCCGGTCAGGATATTGTGAATGGCCTGACGGGATTCAAAAACGGTGGACGAGGCCACCTCGGTAGCCGGAAACTTCTCAAGCACCGCAACCGGGGGTAATAACTCTTTGATTTCACTGATACGAACGTCGTCGGTTTGATGCTGCATGACAAGGCTTCCTGCTAGATGACTGCGATTAGGAAATCTCAACATAGCCCGCGACAGCGCATGTGTAAATAGGAAATTACAGCAATCACAAAACTATTTTATATGGCAATCTTGCAAGTTATTGAAATGATGCTAAGCGAAATGACGATGCTGGTGAGGAAGGCAAAAAGGCCCGATCAGCGCGGGCCCGAAGCGTCGGTGATGACGGGTTTGTCAGTGATCAGCCACGCTGGCTGATACTGGCCAGCTTGTCGAAGTAATCCGGGAAGGTCTTCGAGGTGCACTTGGGATCATTGATGGTGACCGGGGTATCCGACAGCGCCACCAGCGAGAAGCACATGGCGATACGGTGATCGTTGTAGGTATCGATCTCGGCATGCTTGAGCTGGGTCGGCGGGGTCACGGTGATGAAATCATGCCCCTCCTCCACTTCGACGCCCAGCTTGCGCAGCTCGGTCGCCATGGCGTGCAGACGATCGGTCTCTTTCACCCGCCAGTTGTAGATATTGCGAATGGAGGTCGGCCCCTCGGCAAACAGCGCGGCAACCGCGATGGTCATGGCCGCATCGGGAATATGGTTCATGTCCATATCCACTCCGTGCAGCGGCGCCTGCTCCGCCTCGATAAAATCATCACCCCAGGTGATGCGCGCGCCCATCTTCTCCAGCACGTCGGCGAAGTGAATATCACCCTGAATGCTGTGCTTGCCGATACCGGTAACCCGTACCTTGCCCTTGATGGCACCCGCCGCGAGGAAGTAGGAGGCGCTGGAGGCATCCCCTTCCACCAGAAAATCACCCGGACTGATGTAGGTCTGGTTGCCCTTGATGTAGAAGAGCTTGTAGTTGTCGTGCTCGATGACCACCCCGAACTGCTTCATGATGTGCAGAGTGATGTCGATGTAGGGCTTGGAGACCAGCTCCCCCTTGATGTGGATCCGGGTATCGCCCGCCGCCATCGGCGCCGCCATCAAAAACGCGGTCAGGAACTGGCTGGAGACGGAGCCGTCGACGTGCACATCGCCGCCCCACAGCCCCTTGGCATCCACCACCAGCGGCGGATAACCATCGTGTTTGAGGTACTGGATATGGGCACCTGCTTCACGCAGGGCATCCACCAGATGGCCGATGGGACGCTCTTCCATGCGCGGCTCGCCGCCCAGGGTATATTCACCGGAGCCGAGGCATAGCGCGGCGCAGAGCGGTCGCATGGCAGTACCGGCGTTGCCGAGGAACAGATTGACCGGCTCTTTCACCGCGAAGCTGCGGCCCAGACCCTGAACGGTACACTCGGTCTTGTCGGCAGAAAGCTTGTACTTGACCCCGAGTTGGGTCAGCGCAGCCAGCATATGACGAATGTCATCGCTGTCGAGCAGGTTGGTCAAACGGGTGGTGCCACGAGCCAGCGCCGCCAACAGCAACGCACGGTTAGAGACACTCTTGGAGCCGGGCAGATTGACCTCACCGGCCACACGAGAAATGGGTTCCAAACGCAACGAATTCATAGACTTCCTGTGCTATCTCAAAAATAAACGCCTGTCCGGACGTTAACAGCCTGCGTCCCGCTCGGCAAGGGCACTTTCAGGGGAAATCGCACAGCAAACGCCAGCGCGCTGGTTCTGTTGAAAAAAAGACGCCGGGGTATCCCCGGCGTCTTGAATCACTGCAATAGCTGGAAGCGGCTCACGGGTTGTCACGAGAGGCCGCCAGCAAGCACGTATGTACTTTCTTTTCAGCAGTGGCGCTTGGCAAAGCCATCCATAAAGCTCACCAGGGCCTTCACTCCCTCCAGCGGCATGGCGTTGTAGATGCTGGCGCGCATGCCACCGACGATGCGGTGCCCCTTGAGGGCCAGCAGGCCGGCCGCTTCCGATTCTGCCAGGAACTGCTTGTCCAGCTCGGCATTTTTCAGCTGGAACGGGATGTTCATACGCGAACGGCAGCTGACATCAACCTGATTGCCGTAGAAGCTCGACTGATCGAGATAGTCATAGAGGAAGTCGGCTTTCTCCTTGTTGCGCGCTTCCATCGCCTCGAGGCCACCCTGTTCTTTCAGCCACTCGAACACCAGACCGGCCAGATACCAGGCGTAGGTGGGCGGCGTGTTGAACATGGAGTCGTTCTTGGCAGTGAGCTTGTAGTCGAAAATCGAGGGCACATCGGCTCTCGCCTGATCCAGCAGATCATCGCGCACGATGGCGATGGCAAGCCCGGACGGCCCGATATTTTTCTGGGCACCAGCATAGATGATGCCAAAGCGGCTCACGTCGAGAGGACGGGAGAGAATGGTGGAGGAGAGATCCGCCACCAGCGGCACCTCGCCAGTGGCCGGGATGTCGAACATCTCGATGCCGTCAATGGTTTCGTTCGGGCAGTAGTGAACATAGGCCGCATCGGCGCGAAACGCCGGGGTCGGCAGCAGGTGGGAGATCCCCTGCTCGTTCTTGGCAACCCCCTGGAAGGTCTGGATATCGCCATACTTTTTGGCTTCATCCACAGCGCTCTGGGACCAGACGCCAGTCAGCAGGAAATCCGCCTTCTTGTTGGCCCCGCCCAGCAGGTTCATGGGCACGGCGGAGAACTGACCGCGGCCGCCACCGTGCATGAAGAGTACCTTGTAGTTGTCCGGCACCGCCAGCAGTTCGCGCAGATCCGCTTCGGCCTTCTCGGCAACCGCCATGTAGGGCTTGCCACGATGGGAAAGCTCCATGACCGAGGCTCCCAGCCCCTGAAAATTACAAAATTCGCGCTGGGCGCGCTCCATGACTTCAACCGGCAGCATGGCGGGGCCGGCGCAGAAGTTGTAAATCTGTTTGCTCATGACGCTTTCCGTGAGTGGATGAGAGTAATCGATGACTTGTCAGGTTTTACACAAGAGCAGCCAGCGGATCAAAGGCTTTTTGGGAGCTGGCTCAACCTTTTACCGTCACTCTGCCTCCCCCTTGCAGTAGAAAAAGCCCTGAACGGGTCAGGGCTTGCAGGGAACATGCACAGAAATGGCGGGCAGAGCGCATAAACGACCACAGCTAAGCCATTTCTGACAAATTTACAGTTTGGCGGTGAGCTCCGGCAGGAGAGTGAAGAGATCCCCCACCAGCCCGTAGTCCGCCACCTGAAAGATGGGGGCATCGCTGTCCTTGTTGATGGCCACGATCACCTTTGACTCCTTCATCCCCGCCAGATGCTGGATGGCCCCCGAAATACCGATCGCGATATAGAGCTCGGGCGCCACCACCTTGCCGGTCTGCCCCACCTGCAGATCGTTGGCGACATATCCCGCATCAACGGCGGCCCGCGATGCCCCCACCGCGCCGCCCAGCTTGTCGGCCAGCGCTTCTATCAAAGCAAACTGCGTCTTGGAGCCCAGAGC
>NZ_JBFODN010000110.1:0-1586 GCF_040908345.1 Aeromonas sp. R3-1 | reverse complement strand
TGTCATACGGATACAACTGCAAGAGGTTGCAAACGATGAGAGTGTTCAAGAAGTACCTGCCACTGATGGTGGCAAAGCATGTCAAAACCTTCTTTAAAGGTCGGATTTACATCCATGGTCGGGGGCGGTTTGATTTCCAATCCGGTTTGTTGCTGATGCCGAATCCGGCGGATATTCCCCACCGCCAGACAGTCACCGAGGTCAACGAGCTGATCTCCAGACTGCACATGGATGCCGCGTGATGCGCTTCTGAACCTGTTTCTGCACTGATATGCCCGCACTTTTGCGGGCATATTTGTTTCTGGCGACTGGCGTTCACCACGTGGTTGTTCAGGCCCACACCTTTGTTTCTCTCCCATCGCCCCCTATACTGGCCTGCTGTTGTCTCTTCGGTCTGGATCCTCTCATGCCCCTTGCCTTTCTGTTTCCCTTCTCCTGCATTGCCATCTGGGCTGGCAATGGCATCGTCAGCAAACTGGCGGTTGGTGTGTTGTCCCCCGCAGCCTTGGCCTGGTCGCGCTGGGTGGTGGCTGCGCTGGTATTAAGCCCGTTTTTGGCCCGTCGGGTATGGCGTGCGCGTGCCCGTCTGCGCGCTGGCCTTTGGCAGATCGCCATGCTGGCCTCGCTGGGCATGGTGCTCAACCAGACTTTTGGTTACTACGCGGCGCAAACCCTGGGAGCCACCGAGATGGGGTTGATGATGGGTCTGACGCCGCTGCTGACCGTGTTGTTCAGCATCTGGCTGCTGCGCGAGCGGCCCACCTGGGGCGCCGTGCTGGGGGCGCTGCTTTCCCTCCTCGGCTTGTCTATCTTGCTGGGGCAGGGGGATCCGACCCGGCTGTTTACCCAAGGCATTCATATCGGCTCTGTCTATATGCTGATTTCGGCCGGTACTTACGCCCTTTACAGCGTGCTGCTCAAGAAGTGGGATCTGGGGCTCGACAACTGGTCGCTGCTCTACGGTCAGGTGATCTGCAGTGTGGTGATCCTGACCCCCTTCTTTTTGCTGGTGGATGGCCAGTGGCCTGATGGGCGGGCCCTGTGGCTGATCCTCTATGCCGGTATCCCCACTTCGGCGCTCTCACCCTGGCTCTGGATGCAGGGTATCGCCCTGCTCGGTGCCAACCGTACCGCCATCTTTATGAACCTGCTGCCGGTGATGACGGCTGGCCTCGCCATCACCCTGCTGGGTGAGCGGTTGACCAGCTATCACCTGATCGGGGGCGGTCTGACCCTGCTGGGTGTCTTGCTGGCACAGTTGCTGGTGCGTCCGGTGGTGATGGGTCGCCGCCGGGTTATAGTGGTCAACTAAATCCGGACACTTGGTTAGGCCGATCCTCGGCTTTTGCTGGCGGTATCCCGTCATTGTATTGATGTGGACGTCGCCAGTTGTAGTGATCCATCAGGTAATAACTGATATCTCGTTTCGCTTCTCGCAAGCTCATATATCCCAGAGCCGGCAGCCACTCTGACTTCAGGCTTCTGAACAACCGCTCCATCGGGGCGTTGACGCTCCTATGTCAACAGGCTCGCGCTGAGTCAGCTAAATCGGCCAAGATCAAAGGGTAGAGTTCCCTGACGATATA
>NZ_JBFODN010000011.1:0-22870 GCF_040908345.1 Aeromonas sp. R3-1 | reverse complement strand
GTAGAACTGCAATGCTCCCTGCAATCCCTGACGTTATCCTAATCCTTTGGAATATCCCCTTTCCAATCCGTTGGCGCGTCCTGCGGCGTTCCTGGCCTGGCAATTCATCCTGAACTGCTTCTCTGTCTCCATCCTGGAGGTGTCCATTACCACGTCCTGTGGGGTTCCTTGCGTCTTCCTGACAGATAACCATCCGGGTTATCTCACTTCATCCTGAAGTATTCCTCTCGCATCCGGCGAGGTCCTGTTCATCCTGAAGAACGAGGTTCCGTTCGTTCTGCTCCCATCCCGAGAGTGTCCTGCCGCATCCCGCGGTGTTCCTTTATTCATCCGTGACGATAATCATCCTGATTATCGAGCTCATCCTGAGGTGTCCCTTGTCCACATCCTGCGGACTATTCCATCTTTATGCGCTGTCCTGCATCCTGCCGGACCAGCTCCATCCTTGTGAGACCCATACTAAGGAAATGCGCCCCCCGAACAAGGGCCATCCGATGATAAAGATCCGATGCAGCTCCCATCTCAAAAAACGAACTTAAAAACTAACCCTTTAATATCAGTTAGTTATTTAGTTTCACTGGAAAGCTCGATCATTCTGGCATGGCTTCGCGTACGGCTCAAAGCGCCAGCCTCTTACAGTCGCTATGGCAGATCTCTTACACGGGTTTCGCCCCCAAAAACGGGGCAGGAAAACGGTTCAATCCTGACGTTAAGACTTAAAAATTAGTTGAATAAATATGCTTAAAAAAACCGCAAAAAAAGAGCCGAGACCAGGCTCGACTCTTCAACATTCCAATTTTTTAATCAGCTCAAGCGGTTGGCCGGATTGAGATAGGCCTTGCGTAGCGATTCAGGTGCCAGCACCTCCAGTTCACCGCCGATGTTGTTCAACCAGCTGCGAAACTCCGGGGTGTCCTGCACTTCGGTCTCCACCACCACACTGCGCTTGTCATAGCGGGTCATGCGCGGATTGTTGCCGGGGATCTGGTTATCCACCAGCGACTGGCTGTTGGCATCGATCCGGCCGACGAAGCGGATCGGGCCGCTCACATCCTGATAGCCCTGATCGCGGATCAGCTTCTGGATATTGAAATCCTTCGGCTGGGTGGCACTGAAGTTGGTCAGCTCCACGTTCTTGATATGGTCAAACGGGATGCCGTAGACCTTGGGATCCAGCTCGGACAGAGTGCAGAGCAGGATCGGACCGTCCGGCTGATTGAGAATGCCGAGCGGGTTGATACGGTCGTAGCAGAGCCATACGGTGCGCTCTTTGATCACGCGCTGGATCTCGGCACTGAACTTGCGACCACGCCAGAGCGCATCGCGGATCAGGGTGCTGCGGCGGATCTCCGGGTTGCCGGCAAACGGACGCGGTGACTGGTGGACACTCTCCAGCCAGCGTTCGGCCAGTTCGCTCTGGCTGTCGCGGATCACCTGGCTCGCCTTGTCGACCAGCGGATTCAATTCGGTCAGTACACTCGCCGGCAACAGTTGGCTCGCCTGATCACTCCAGGTTTTCAGGGCCACCGCCAGCGAGAGCGGCATGATATTGGCAAAGTCGTTGAGGCCGTGGCGCTCGAAGCACCAGCCATGGGGTTTGCTGCGCTCGTCCGAGGTGAGGTCGAACAGTCCCATGCCGGACATCTCCTCCAGGTCCCGTTGCACGGTACGCAGACTGACGTGGATACCTTCCTCTTCCAGTTTTACCTGGAGTTGGCTGGCGGTCAGCTTGTAAGGGCGGTGCGGGATGCAACGCGCCAAGGTCAGTTGTCGTAACAGCTTCTTGCTCATGGTGCTTGCCTTCACTGGTTTAGCGTTGACTGTATGCTAGTCGTGACTTGCGACAGTCTATGTCGCAAGTTTTGCTGCGACAACTGTCGCCATTTTCATACAAAACACACTAACCAATTGATTTACAAAGACAATGCACTCAAAAAAGGAGCCGCTAGAGGCTAAAATTAGCCAAAAATCCCTCAAATGAAAGTTCTATGTTGCGATTTATTGTTAGCATAAAACTCCGATTAATTAATTCATCGCAGAATATGATTTCAGGGGAGAGCATAGCTCTCCCCTTTTGCTCACATCAGCCACGACCAGGCTGACTTGGTGATGGCCGCACCGACCATGTAGCCAAACACCGCCAGTGCCGCCACACCGGCTACCAGCTTCTGACCGCGGGCCGGGCGCTTGAGCGCCATGACACCCAGACCGATATAGAGCACCAGTGCAATCAGCTTGGCCATCAGCCAGGGTTGTTGACCCGGGCTCAACTGCAAGGCCACCGCCAGCAACACACCAAACAGCAGCAGGAAAGTGTCGTTGATATGCGGGAGGATCTTCAGCCACTTCTGCTGCAACCGAGCGCTGCCGGCAAGCGCCAGACTCCAGCGATAGATAAAGAGCAGCAGACTGACCAGCGCCAGCGTCATATGCAGGTGTTTGAACATGGGGTAATAGGCAATCATTTTGCTTCCTTGTCGTCGTCGGGTAACCCGCTATTCCAGTTGTGGGCATGGATACGCTCCTGCCCCTCCTCGTCGTCTTGCAACAGATCGGAGAGGATCTCCCGGTATTGCAGGCTCTTGTTGATATAAGTGTGTTCGTCGTCCAGATAGTTGACCTGCTCGCGCAACAGCCAGTTATCGTGCTGCTTGAAGGTCTGCCCCGCCCGCCAGGCCTGGTTGGCCCGAAAACCGAGCTGGGTCAGGGCTTCCACCCCCAGATCGACCGCAGAGCCCAGGGTTTCCCGGTGAACGCTCTCGACCCCGTGGCGCAGGATCTCGTGGGCATGGGGTCGATCCAGCGCTCGCGCCAGGATCTTCAGGTGCGGGAAGTGCTTCTGCACCATCTCGATCACCGCCAGCGAGGTAGCCGGATCGTTGATGGAGAGCACCAGCAGCTTCGCCTTGTGCGCCCCGGCAGCATGGAGCAGGTCGATCCGGCTGGCATCGCCATAGAAGACCTGATAGCCATACTTGCGCAGGGTCTCTATCTGGCTGGCATCCTGCTCGAGGATGGTGGTGCCGATGCCGTGACCATGCAGCAGACGCCCCACGATCTGACCGAAGCGGCCGAAGCCCGCAATGATCACCGGATGCTCCACCAGCTCCGGCTGCTCATGCTGCGGCGCGTCGCTCTGGTTACGGTAATCGAACCAGGGCTGGATCACCCGATCATTGAGGATCAGCAGCAGCGGGGTGAGCGCCATGGAGAGTGCTACTACCAGCGTCAGCAGCGAGATGGTCTCACCGGGCAGCACCCGGTTCTGGGCGGCAAACGAGAAGAGCACGAAGGCAAACTCGCCCCCCTGCGCCAACGCCAGTGCGAAGGTCCAACGCTGGCTCGGCGAGATGCGGATGATGAAGCCGAGTGCCATCAACACCAGCCATTTAAGCACCATCAGGCCAACCACCAGAGTGGGTATCAGGAAAGGGTGTTCGGCAAACAGCCCGAAGTCGATCCCCGCCCCCACCGACATAAAGAACAGGCCGAGCAGCAAGCCCTTGAACGGCTCAATGTCGGCCTCCAGCTCATGGCGATATTCGCTGTCGGCCAGCACCACACCGGCGAGGAAGGAGCCGAGAGCGGGCGAGAGCCCCACCGACTCCATCAGCACCGCGATGGCGATCACCAGCAGCAGGGCGGCGGCGACGAAGATCTCCCGCATATGGGACTGGGCGATGGCACGAAACACCGGCCGCATCAGATAGTGGCCACCCAGCACGATGCCGGAGATGGCCGCGACCACCAGCAGACCATGTTGCCAACCCGCCAACTCGGAGCCACCACTGCTAGCGACCGGCGCCATGGCCAGCAGCGGCAGGATCGCCAGGATCGGAATGACCGCAATATCCTGAAACAGCAGCACCGCAAAGGCGGATCGACCGCTCTCGCTCTGCATCAGCTTGCGCTCCTGCAGGCTCTGCAAAACTATGGCGGTGGAGGAGAGCGCCAAAATGAGGCCGATGGCCAGCCCCTGTTGCAGCGGCAGACCGATCAGGTGCGCCACGCCGGTCAGTGCCGCCGTAGTGAGCAGCACCTGCAGGCCACCGGTGCCGAGGATCGGCCCCTTCAGCTGCCACAAGAGGGCCGGACGCAACTCCAGCCCGACCAGAAACAGCATCAGCACCACGCCAAACTCGGCGAAGTGCATCACATCCTTCTGTTCCCCCACCAGCCCCAGCAGAAAGGGGCCTATGATGATCCCCGCCAGCAGGTAGCCGAGCACCGAGCCCAGCCCCCAGCGCTTGGCCAGCGGCACCGCGATGACGGCGGCGGAGAGGTAGATAAAGGCATCAAACAGGATCCCGTGGCCCATCAGTCAGCCCTCCGTGTGAACATCTGGTCTGGCTCATAAACTCGGCCAACAAGCTGCCCATGTGTCATCAGAGCACCTCCAGCAAGTCGCGCAGATAAGGACGCCCGGCCAGCTGCTCCGGGGTCAGCTGATCGTCACGCAAGGCGCAAAGCAGCTGGCGGTAGTCCTGTCCGCAGCGGCGCAGGGCGGCGGGATCCTTGATCTTGTGAAAGGAGTGCAGCACGAAAGGGGGCAGCCAGTTCATGCCGCACAAGGTGGCAGCCTGCTGAAATGGCAGCAAAAAATCGAGCAGCGGTCGGCTGTTGTAACCCTCGCTGCAGTAGGACTCCGGCGCCCCGCCGGTGGTGATGGCGCTCAGCCACTGCTTGCCCTTGAGGGCGTGGGCTTCGGGGCCGTAGGCGTAGCCATACTCCAGTACCAGATCCATCCACTCTTTCATGATGGCCGGACAGGAGTACCAGTAAAACGGGTGCTGGAATACGATGATGTCGTGCTCACAGAGCAGCGCCTGCTCCCGCTTCACATCGATAAACATGTCGGGATAGTGCTGATAGAGGTCGTGAACCGTGACCCCCTCCAGCCCCTCAATCGCCTGCAACAGCTGCTTGTTGGCCCGCGAGCTCTGCAGCGCGGGATGGGAAAAAATAACCAGAATGCGTTTCATGACCACATCACCCGAACAAAGCCTTGCGGTGCAAGGCGAGGTAAACAGAAAAGGGGAGTCTGGGGAGCTGCATCGTAAAGGTGCACCGGAGAGCGACCTTATCAGGAAGCGCCATAGCCTGCCAACTCGGGGATCAGCTCCCGCAGCGCCGGATTGAGGGTCTGGTGAGCGGGATAGCAGAGCCCAATCCGGCGAAACATCCGCGGCCCGCTCACCGGCAGGGTACAGAGACCCGCCTCATCTTCCACCAGCCCGTCCGGCAGAAAACTGATGCCGACCCCCGCCAGCACCAGCGCCATCACCAGCCCCTTGCTCTCGGCCTTGGCCACCAGATTGAGGGTAAGGCGGTCACAGGCCAGCAGGCCGATAGTCTGCTGATGGGCTTCGCAGGGCGGGCACTCAATAAAATCATAATGTTGCAGCTCGGCGAGCTCGATCCTTTCGCGACTGGCAAGGGGATGGTCGACCGGTACACAGAGCACGTAATCCTCCTCCCACAGCGGCAGAAAGATCTCGTCCTCCCGGCGCAAGGCATCCAGCGTCAAGCGGCTGTCGGCGGGTGTAGTGTAGTCGGAAAGGGTGAGATCCAGCTGCGGCAACACGCGCTGTACTTGCTGCAGCAGCCCGGCCACCCGACGGCGACTCAAGTCCGGCATGATGGCGATATTGAGCCTCGCACGCGTCGCTTTCTGGCGAAACAGCTCCGGCAGACGGCGCGCCTCCTCCACCAGCTTGACTGCGTGAGGATAGAGATAGTGGGCCGGATCTTTCGCCACCACCCCTTTCTTGCCCCGGACAAACAGGCTGTCACCGAGCGCCTCTTCCAGCTGGCGCAGCCCCGCCGAGAGGGAGGGCTGGCTGACGTGGCAGCGCTCGGCCGCCGCCGTGATGTTCTTCTCTTCATAGATGGCGATGAAGAAACGCAGCAATCTCAAGTCCAGCATAAACCAACCATAGTTTTTTCAGATGATAACCAGCGGAAAACAATATTTATCACTTATAGATGCAGTGACTATAGTGATTGGGTTCCGTGCTGGCCAGCCACCTGTTTGCTCAAACCGACTCTTGAATCAGAAGGAAAGACCCATGTCCAAATCTCTCGTCGTGATCACCGGTGCCTCCGCCGGGATCGGTGCCGCCATCGCCCGTGCCTTCTCTGCCGCCGGTCATCCGCTGCTACTGCTGGCCCGCCGGGTCGAGCCGATGCAGGCACTGAACCTGCCCGATACCCTCTGCATCGGGGTCGATGTGACCGACACCGCCGCCATGAAAGCCGCCGTCCAGCAGGCAGAAGCCAAATTTGGCCCGGTCGGCTGCATGGTCAACAACGCCGGCGTCATGCTGCTGGGTCAGGCCGATGTGCAGGATCCCGCCGAATGGCAGCAGATGCTCAACATCAACGTGATGGGGGTGCTGAACGGCGTCCACGCAGTGCTGGCAGGCATGAAGGAGCGCCGCAGCGGCACCATCATCAACATCAGCTCCATCGCCGGTCGCAAGACCTTCCCGAACCATGCTGCCTACTGCGCCACCAAGTTCGCCGTGCACGCCCTGACCGAGAACATCCGGGAAGAGGTAGCCGATGTCGGCGTGCGGATGGTGACCATTGCACCGGGTGCGGTCGAGACCGAGCTGCTCAGCCACACCACTGACGAGAGCATCAAGGCCGGTTACCACGACTGGAAAGATCAGATGGGAGGCGTCATTGCGCCGGAAGTAATCGCCGATGCCGTGCTCTACGCCTGGAACCAGCCTGCCAACGTCTGCGTGCGCGAGATCGTGCTGGCGGCGACCCGTCAGCAACCTTAATCTTGGCTGACTGACACTATGGGGAGAGCTTGACCCTCCCCCGGGGCACAGGGTTACCATGTGCCCCTTGTTATTTTCGAGTCATTCCATGGTTCTCACCCGTCGCCAACTCGCTCACGCCCGTCGCTGGCTCCCCTTGTGGAGTCTGGTGCTGGTGTTGATGTCGTTTGGCAGCCGGGCCGCAACCGACCTCTGTACCCTGACTACCCACTGCAGCCAGAGCGAGCGCACCCTGGAAAAAGCGATGCCCTGCGGCAGCTTTACCACCGCCCTCTCGATGACGCTGGTAGGCAGCGACAGCCTGACGGTCGCCGTGCTGGAACCGGATACCCCCGACTTCGCCTCCCCCTCTCTCTTTATGCCGGACGCTCCGTGCGAGCGGCTCGAACGTCCCCCACGCACCCGGATCTGAAACGCATCCCGTATCGGGCATCTTTTCTTTCAATCTGAGGTGAGTGATGTACAAACCCCTGTTACTGGCCATGCTGGCCGGTACCGTCAGCTTTTCGGCCCTCGCGGCCGAGAAGATGACCGTCTACAAATCCAAATATTGTGGCTGCTGCCAAAGCTGGAACGAGCACATGGAGCAGAATGGCTTCGAACTGGAGGTCATCGAAACCGAACAGCTCGGCGCAGTGAAGCAGCAATACGGTATCGCGCCTGAACTAGCCTCTTGCCATACCGGTATCGTAAATGGCTATGTGATCGAGGGGCATGTACCGGCCGCCGATGTGCAGAAGCTGCTCAGGGAAAAACCGGCAATCCGTGGCCTGACCATTCCGGGCATGCCCCAGAGTGCGCCGGGCATGGATATTCCGGGCCATCCCTATGAGGTACTGAGTATCAGCAACGAGGGCGCGACCAACAGCTGGTCGAGCTACCCAGGCTGACGAAAACTGGTCATGAGAGGGCACTCCCATATCATGTGAGGCACACCTGAGCGGACTCTTGCCGCTCATGGCCAGAAAGAGGGCCGCTATCGCGAGATAGCGGCTTTTTTTGATTACATTTCCTGCAATAACAAGGGATTGCTTGCAACCACCGGCAACAAGGGGCAGATTTAACGCCAATTCATGGAGCCGATGCTCAGGTCTACCAACCCTTTCCAGCGCCAAGGATGCGACATGTTTACCTTTTCCCGAGGAGTTCTGCTGCTAGCCTTTCTGACAGTTCTCCCCCCTACTTATGCCAATGAAGAGCCCGCCATGCTGACAAGCGAACATCCAATCCAGCCGCCCGTGGCCGCCAAACATCCCCGCACCCTGAAAAAACACGGGGATACCCGCATCGACAACTACTACTGGCTGCGTGACGACGAGCGGCAGAAGCCCGAGGTATTGGACTATCTCAAGGCCGAGAACGCCTATACCGAGGCCATGCTCAAGCCGACCCAACCCCTGCGCGAACAGCTTTACAAAGAGATGGTCGCCCGCATCCCCCAGCAGGATGAGTCGGTGCCCTATGTGAAGAATGGCTACCGCTACCAGACCCGCTATGAGCCGGGCAAGGAGTACGGGATCTACTCGCGCACCAAGCTCGGTGAAGAGCAGTCGAGTCTGCTGCTCGACAGCAACCTGCGGGCTGAAGGGCGCGAGTTCTATGCCCTCGGCGCCCTTGAGGTGAGCCGCAACAACCGCTGGCTGGCGGTGGCGGAAGATTTCCTCTCCCGCCGTCAGTACCAGATCCAGTTCCTCGATCTGGAGAGCGGCCAGTGGGCCACCGACAAACTGGAAAATACCTCCGGCAATCTGGTGTGGGCCAACGACAACAAGACCGTCTTCTATGTGCGCAAGCACCCGCAGACCCTGCTGCCCTATCAGGTCTATCGCCATACGCTCGGGACGGATCCAGCCACGGACAAGCTGGTCTACGAGGAGAAGGATGACTCCTTCTACATCAGCCTCTACGCCACCACCTCGGAAGATTTCATCGTCATCGCCCTCTCCAGCACCACCACCGGCGAAGCACGGCTGATCGATGCCAACCAGCCGGAGCACGCCCCACGCCTGTTCCTGCCCCGTCAGGTGGATCACGAATACAGCCTGGATCACTACCGCGGCCGCTTCTATGTGCGTTCCAACAAGGACGGCAAGAACTTCGGCCTCTACGAGACCAAAGAGAGCCCGGTCGATCGCTGGAAGGCGGTGATCGCCCCCAATCCGGATGTGCTGCTGGAGAGCTACGCCCTGTTCAAGGATTGGCTGGTACTGGAAGAGCGCAACAAGGGGCTGACCCGACTGCGCCAGATCAACTGGCAGAGCGGTGACGAGAAGGAGATCGCCTTCGACGATCCCGCCTATGTCACCTGGCTCGCCTACAACCCGGAGCCGGATACCAGCGCCCTGCGTTATGGCTACTCCTCCATGACAACCCCCGCTTCTACCTATGAGCTGGATATGGCGAGCGGCAAGCGCACCCTGCTCAAGCAGCAGCCGGTGGCAGGCTTCAAGGCCGACCAGTACGCCAGCGAGCGGCTCTGGGTGACCGCCCGCGACGGCGTATCGGTGCCGGTGTCGCTGGTCTATCGCAAAGACAAATTCAAGAAAGATCAGGCCGATGCGCCCAAGAATCCGCTGCTGGTCTATGGCTACGGATCCTACGGCGCCAGCATGGATCCCGATTTCAGCAGCTCGCGCCTGAGCCTGCTGGATAGAGGCTTCGTCTACGCCATCGCCCATATCCGGGGTGGTGAAGAGCTGGGCCGTCACTGGTACGAAGATGGCAAGTTGCTGAAAAAGCAGAACACCTTCAATGACTTTATCGATGTCACCAAGGCGCTGGTGGAGCAAGGCTACGGTGCCAGGGATCAGGTCTACGCCATGGGCGGCAGCGCCGGCGGCCTGCTGATGGGGGCGGTCATCAATCAGGCGCCCGAACTCTATTGCGGCGTGGTGGCGCAGGTGCCGTTCGTCGATGTGGTCACCACCATGCTGGACGAGTCCATTCCCCTCACCACCGGGGAGTATGACGAGTGGGGCAACCCGAACCAGAAGCGCTACTACGACTACATGAAGAGCTACAGCCCCTACGATCAGGTGAAGGCGCAAGCCTATCCCAACCTGCTGGTCACCACCGGGCTGCACGACTCGCAAGTGCAGTATTGGGAGCCCGCCAAGTGGGTCGCCAAGCTGCGCGAACTGAAGACGGATGATAACAAGTTGTTACTGAACACCGACATGGATGCCGGCCACGGCGGCAAGTCGGGCCGCTTCAAAGCCTACGAGGATATCGCGCTGGAATACGCCTTTATCCTGGATCTGGCCACCCCGGCCAACTGATCTCTCATGACTCCGGCCCTTGTCATTCAAGGGCCGCATAAGAATCCTCTCGTAGTTTTTCCCTCTTCCATTTCCCTCCATATCAAATTAATCTTCGGCAAGAAAATGAATGATCGAGGTCATGTTTCTCAAGATTTAACTCCGCTATTTTGCCATTTCGTTTGATTTATGTTGGGTGAATGTGCTTAATCGGAGTGCTTGCAACTTTTTATTTGGCCCCTCAGGGGCCAATTTATCTTCGACCGACAGGAGGTCGGTAGCCTCACCACAGGATGAGGGTGACTGCCGGAAAGGGGGTGATCAACTCCCCCGCTTTCGCGCAACGAGAAGAGCGGGCAAGCCCGGCGCAGAACGGGATTGCCATCAATTTATCCGGGGATCGGATAAACAAAATCAAAGAAAAGGGAGAAAAAATGAAAGGATTAACTTTGGCATGCGCCCTGTCGGCGGCTCTGGTCGGTGTTTCATTCGGTGGTCCGGTACAAGCGCAGGAGCGCTTCGTGACCATAGGCACCGGCGGTCAGACCGGCGTCTACTATGTCGCTGGCCAGTCCATCTGCCGCTTCCTCAATCGCGGCGCCGCCGATCACCAGATCAAGTGCAACGCCCCGGCCAGTGGCGGCGGTGTTGCTAACGTCAACGGCATCCGCAGCGGTGAATTCAACTTCGGCATCATGCAATCCGACCACCAGTTCAAGGCGATGAAGGGGCTGCCACCGTTCCAGGCCGAAGGGGCCATGGACGATATGCGCGCCGTCTTCTCCCTGCAGAGCGAGGTGTTCACCATCCTGGCTCGCCGCGATGCCAAGATCGCCAGCTTCGACGATCTGAAGGGCAAACGCGTCAACATCGGCAACCCGGGCTCCGGCCAGCGTGACACCATGGAAGAGATCATGGCGGTCAAAGGCTGGAAGAAGGGTGACTTCGGTCTGGTCTCCGAGCTGAAACCGGCCGAACAGGCCTCCGCCCTCGGTGACAACAACATCGACGCCATGAGCTACTTCGTCGGTCACCCGAACGGCGCTATTCAGGAAGCCTCCACCACCACAGATGCAGTACTGGTACCTGTGACCGGCGCCGACATCGACAAGCTGCTGGCCGAGAAGAGCTACTACAGCAAGGCCGAGATCCCGGGCGGCATCTACAAGGGCAGCGACAAGCCGACCCCCTCCATCGGTGGCAAAGCGGTGCTCTCCACCAGCGCCAAAACCGATCCGGAAGTGGTCTATCAGCTGGTCAAGTCGGTGTTCGACAACCTGGATCGCTTCAAGCGCCTGCACCCTGCTTTTGCCGACCTGAAAGAGGCCGACATGATCAAGGTGGGTCTCTCTGCACCGCTGCATGAAGGGGCTGCCCGCTACTACAAAGAGCGCGGCTGGCTCTGATTGAAGGCCCCGGGGCCTTTGTCACTCTCTTCGACACCCGTCTGCCGCCTGATTGCGGGGGCGGGTGTCGCTCTTGTTGTACTCGTTGGCACAAGTTAACCCTATGCAAGATAAACAACTCTCTACCGAGGAACTGATCGCCCAGGATGTGGGCGCTCGCCTGCCGCTGGGCATCATGGGCTGGCTCATCACCACGCTGGCGCTGGCCTGGTCCCTTTTCCAGCTCTGGATCGCCTCGCCACTCCCCTTCATGGTGGGGTTTGGCGTACTCAATGACACCGAAACCCGCTCCATTCACCTCACCTTCGCCCTGTTGCTGGCTTTTCTGGTGTTCCCGGCATTTCGCTCCTCGCCGCGGGATCGGGTCCCCCTCGGTGATATCGCGCTGGGTCTGATCGCTGCTGGCGCCGCCTCTTACCTGTTTGTGATGTATGAAGCACTGGCGCTGCGTCCCGGCACCCTCACCACCGCCGATCTGGTAACCGCCTGCATCGGCATTCCGCTGCTGCTGGAAGCGGCGCGCCGCGCCCTGGGGCCAGCACTGGCGGTCATCGCCATCGTCTTTCTGATCTACAGTCTGGCGGGCCCCTGGATGCCGGGACTGCTGGCACACCGCGGAGTAGGCTTTACCGCGCTGGCCAACCACCAGTGGATCACTACCGAAGGGGTGTTCGGCATTGCCCTTGGCGTCTCCACCAGCTTCGTGTTCCTGTTCGTGCTGTTTGGCGCCCTGCTGGAGCGGGCCGGCGCAGGTCACTACTTTATCCAGCTCGCCTTCAGCCTGCTCGGTCACCTGCGTGGCGGCCCGGCCAAGGCGGCAGTGGTCGCCTCCGGCCTGACCGGTCTGATTTCCGGCTCGTCAATTGCCAACGTGGTAACCACCGGCACCTTCACCATCCCGATGATGAAGAAAGTGGGCTTCAGTTCAGAGAAAGCGGGGGCGGTGGAAGTGGCCTCCTCGGTCAACGGCCAGATCATGCCGCCGGTGATGGGGGCTGCGGCTTTCCTGATGGTCGAATACGTGGGTATCCCCTATGTGGAGATCATCAAGCACGCCTTCCTGCCTGCCGCCATCTCCTACATAGCGCTGCTCTACATCGTCCATCTGGAGGCGTTGAAACTGGGCATGCAGCCCATCGGCAACCATCAACCCAAACCCTGGCTGCGTCGCCTGACCGGCTTTGCCTTTGGCGCGGCCCTCATCAGCGGCCTGTCACTGGCGGTCTACTATGGCCTCGGCTGGCTCAAACCTGCGCTGGGTGACTACGCCCTGCCGGGGATCTCGGTACTGCTGGCTGCCACCTATGTGGCCCTGTTGAAGATCGCCGCCAGCAATGAACCACTGCCTGCCGAAGATCCCGACAAGCCGCTCACCGAGTTGCCCAACACCCGCGCCGTGCTGCTCTCCGGCCTGCACTTCCTGCTGCCGGTGGTAGTACTGGTATGGTGCCTGATGGTGGAACGCCTCTCGCCGGGGCTGTCGGCCTTCTGGGGTACCGTGATGCTGGTGATCATCCTGCTGACCCAGCGTCCGCTGCTCAACTGGCTGCGCAAGGACGGCAAGCACGACTACGGCAACGTCGCTGACGGCGTGGTGGATCTGCGGGAAGGGCTGGTCGCAGGTGCCCGCAACATGATCGGTATCGGCATTGCCACCGCCACCGCGGGGATTATCGTGGGTGCGGTCTCCCAGACCGGGGTCGGTCTGGTGCTGGCGGATCTGGTGGAGTTCCTCTCCATGGGCAACCTGCTGCTGATGCTGCTGCTCACCGCCCTGCTGAGCCTGATCCTCGGCATGGGGCTGCCGACCACTGCCAACTACATCGTCGTCTCCAGCCTGCTGGCACCGGTGGTGGTAACGCTGGGGCAGCAAAACGGGCTGATCGTGCCGCTTATCGCAGTGCACCTGTTCGTCTTCTACTTCGGCATCATGGCGGATGTGACGCCGCCGGTGGGACTGGCTTCCTTCGCGGCAGCGGCTGTCTCCAAGGGCGATCCCATCAAGACCGGGATCACGGCGTTTTACTACAGCCTGCGTACCGCGGCGCTGCCGTTCCTGTTTATCTTCAACACCGATTTGCTGCTGATCGACGTGGACTTCGCCCACGGGGTGCTGATCTTCATCGTGGCGACCATCGCCATGCTGATCTTCGCCGCTGCCACTCAGGGCTGGTTCCTGGTGAAGAGCCGCTGGTACGAGAGCGTGCTGCTGCTGCTGGTCGCCTTCACCCTGTTCCGCCCGGGTTTCTGGATGGACATGGTGCACGACCCCTATCGCGAGACCCCACCTGCCCAGCTGGCCCAAACCATGGGTGAAGTGGAGGCGGAGAGCACCCTGCGGCTGCGGATCCTCGGTGAAGATGCAGTGGGCAAGCCACGCAAGTTCACCCTGCTGGTCGCCGTACCGGATGGGGCAAATGGCGAAGAGCGGCTGGCCAATCTGGGGCTGAGCCTCTATGAGCAGGATGGCAAGACGCTGATCGACAACGTCGCCTTTGGCAGCCCGGCCGCCACCATGGGACTGGAGTTCGATCAGGAGATCCTCACCGTCAAGGCGCCGACCGAGCGCTGGACCAAGGAGTGGATGTGGATCCCGGGCTTCCTGCTGTTCGGGGCGATCGTCTGGCTGCAACGTCGCCGCAGCGTCAAGGCTGGTTAATCCACCGAGCAGATGAGACAGAGGGCCGCTATTGCGGCCCTCTTTTTATTGCCTTGTTATTGCCTTGCCCTCTGCGGCTCTTGTGATGAGCAACAGTCATGGAAAAAGGTAAACGGTGGCGAACAGCCAAAAAAGTGGGGTGACATGTCCATGTCACCCCCTCGCAAATAGCATGTTCCATATTGGAGTCCGGCCACGTCGGGCTTCTGTTTCACTTTCCGATAGTTCGCGACCCATCTGAAGTGCGCGCCAATTGCAGCAATGCAACCAGCCAGCTACCCGTTACAACCTTCGTCCACACGGCAGACAAGCCACCGTGTTTGTCCTTGCAACTGAAATATTACGCATAAAAACAAAATAAAAAACGTTTTTATGCCCATTTCATTCACATCAGAGTACAAAAAACAGCCTTGTCATCACCAATAAATTGTTATAAAACAGTAAGATAGATTCATGCGTGGTTATTCGCCCGCAAAGGGCATCAGCAATGGCTTACAAGGCTTTGCGAGATCTCGCACAAAAAATGGCCGCCTCACAGCCAACGGCGCAGTGGCAACCAGTCGCTCAGGCGGGCTATCAGTCGCCTTGACCACCCCTCGGGTTTGCGCGGCAATCCACCCGCCTGCTCCTGCCAGCGAGCCAGCCACGTTCGCAGCGCCTCGCAGATCGGCGGGCAGTGCAGATGCAGCATCAGCTCGGTATTGAGAAAGAGCGAGCGGGGATCGAGGTTGAGGCTGCCAAAAAGCGCTCGATCCTCCCCCAGCAGGATCAGCTTGGCGTGCAGGCTGCCGTGGCCATGGTCAAACTCGGCGACCCGGATCCCGCGCCGCAGCAACCAGCCGAGATAACGTTGGTAGGCGCCATAGACCAGCGGCACATCGGTGCTGGCCAAGGAGTTGGTGAGAATGTCGATGGCGACCCCCTGCTGGCGGAGCCGCGCCAGACGGTGCCGAAACCCGCGAGTAAGGATGAGGTAAGGGGTCACCAACCCCAGCGAGCCGGGATTGTCAGCCAGCTGGCGCCAGAGCTGACGGGCAGTGGTGGGACGGGAGATAAGCCCCTTGCCGGGACGGTCGAACCACACCTCGGCCCGCCCCTCATGCCATTGCAGCGGCAAATCGCGCTCGTCAAACAGCGCCACAGGCAGATCGTAGACCGTCGCCACCGCCGGATCCGTCATGGTGAACAGGAAGTCGTTGACCACCTCTATTTCGGCGGGCAGCAGCTCGCGGCGCAGCAGATGGCGGATGGGGTGACTCCAGCGGCTGTGCCAGAACTGCTCGAACCCCTGCACCATCTGCTGGCACAGTCCCCCCTGACAGGCGAGATCGAGATCCACGAAGGGGGCTTGCGGATCCAGACCGAAGTAGCGATCGCCAATGTTGCGCCCGCCGATCAGCGCCAGCTTGCCATCCACCAGCAAGAGTTTGTTGTGCATCCGGTGGTTGATGCGGCGAAAGCTGAGCAGCCCCTCCAGCAGCAGTGCCAGCGGGCGCCAGCCCCGCAGCCAGAAGGGGTTGAACAGCCGCACCTCGATCCCCGGGTAGTGAGCCACCATCTCCAGAAAGCGGTTGTCACCGGCATAGAGATCATCCACCAGCAACTGCACCTTGACGCCGCGCCGGGAGGCGTGAAGCAGCTCGCTCAGCAGCAGCTTGCCGCTGCTGTCCTCCTCCCAGCTGTAGTACTGCGCCTGGATCCGTTCGCGGGCATGGCGGATCCAGTGGCAGCGCACCTTGAGCGCCAGCAGGGGATCGTCGATCAGGGCAAAGGATCCGGGGATCATGGTGTCATCCTGCTGTCATGGCCGGGTGTCATAACGCTGGCGAGCCTCTTCACATATTCAAAAGGAGTTGCTGATGGAACTGCATGATACCCCGATGTTGCGCTATCTGGGCCAGCTCAGCCAGCCAGATCTCATCCCGGCCACCGGCCCTGCTCACTGGTTTTTGCAACACAGGGACGGTGGCTGGCAATTGCCGACCGTGCAGGCGACCCTGCCGGTCAATCGGCTCAGGGCTGAGCCGCTTCGATAGCGGCAGCCTTGCCCTCGATCTGGGGCAGGCTGAAACGATAGGCCACGTAGTACTTGTAGATGGTGCCGACATAGTTGATTGGCCCCTGTCCGACTTCGTTGGCTACCAGCTGATCCACGTTGCCGAACCAGACGTTGGGATCGAGCCCCAGCTTCTCCGCCTTGCCTCGCAGCGCCTGCACCCGGTTCGGCCCGGCGTTGTAGGCGGCGAGGGCAAACAGGTGGCGGTTTAGCCGATCCAGCTTGGGATCATTGAAGTAGGTATCGAGGATCAACCGCATGTAGCGGCAGGCGGCCTCCACATTTCCCTCCAGCGTGGTGAGTCTGGCGCCGTTGATGCCGACTTCCCGCCCTGTGCTGGGCAGCAGTTGCATGAGACCCACGGCACCCTTGGGCGAACGCGCCTTGGGATTGAGGCCGGACTCCTTGTAGCCAAGCGCCGCCAGCATCAGCCAGTCGAGA
The DNA here is from genome assembly GCF_040908345.1 of Aeromonas sp. R3-1. Taxonomy (NCBI): domain Bacteria; kingdom Pseudomonadati; phylum Pseudomonadota; class Gammaproteobacteria; order Aeromonadales; family Aeromonadaceae; genus Aeromonas; species Aeromonas sp. R3-1. The sequence continues at coordinate 6,260 of NZ_JBFODN010000011.1, read as the reverse complement.
TCGTATTGATTGGCGTACTTCTCCAGCACCTTGCGAATGGTCGCGAGGCGCCCCATAGGATCCGGCGCCAGGATATTGCTCATCTGATCGCTGCGAACCAGCAGCCGGCGCAGGGTCATGTCGCTGTAAAGGCTGTTGCGGCTGACACTCGCCAGATAGCCATTGACCACCTTGAGCAGCTCGGGGCTGTTCTTGCGCAGCGCCCAGGCGCTGGTGCCATTGCTGCGCAGGGGGATCAACTTGTGAGCCTTGAGGCCGGAGATCATCCCACCCAGCCAGATCCGCCCCTTGTAGCTGTCGGTCACCGTCAGGGGAATAATGCCAGCGGCCACCATCTCCAGCAGGTCGCCATCCTGCAGATATTCGGGCACCGTCTCGATATAGACGGGGGGCAGCCCCAATTCGCGAAACAGCCAGTTGAGCTGACGCAGACTCTCGTAGTAGCTGGAGCTGGCACGCACCCAGACTCGTCTGCCGGAGAGCTGGGTAATGCGGCTGAAGGCGGGCAGGCTCTGCTGGCTCACCACCCACTCCTCGATGGATGAAATGAGCGGCCGGGAGAAGGCCACCTGTTCACGCCGGGTCGGGGTCACCGTCATGGTCGCCGCCACCAGATCGCCACGCCCCTCGGTCAGATAGTCCAGCAGCTTGTCCTGCCGCACCGGGATGTAGACCACCTTGAGTTTGACCTTCTCTTTGGCGAGATAGGTCTTGTTCAGCCAGCGTTCGAACCCTTGCAGCTGATTGACCAGAATGCCGTACTGGGCGCCGCGATCGAGAAAGTAGAAGCCGCGCTCATAGACCACCAGTGCCCTGAGTTCGCGCTTTTGCAGAATGCTTTCGAGGTCCCCGGGTTGGGGCAGACGCTGTGGCTTGAGTTCAGCCGCGAGCAGGGGAAAACAGCAGAGGGCCAGCAGCGCCCAGATCCAGCGTCGCATCACGATGGCTGCCCCTGTGCTGAGGTCACGCCTGCTGCCTGTTGGCAGCACGGATCACGATAGAGGGTGGGATTGGGGGCAGAGATCCATCGCTGCGTCATGATGTTTACGCCTTCTGTTGGCCGACTCGCGCCGGGCAAAAACGTCTGTGGGATAGAGTAACTATAGAACGCCGACCCACAGCAGAAGGGTCAACACGGCAGGCAAACCTGCCGCGTTATCAGACAACTCAGATAGAGCGGGCCCGCATTTCGAAAATCAGTTTTTCGGCGGTGCAAGTGAATTGCAGGCGGGCTTTCAGGATCACGCCGTTGGCGCCCTGGGTCAGTTCGCTGCTCACTTGAGCTTCGGCAGTGACCTGTTTGGCCAGAGCTTCATAGGCAGCCAGCTTGGCGCGGGCATCCGCCTCGGCCGCGGCTTCAATCACCAGATCCATCACATCGTCGCCTTCGCCGATGATGGTGCCGATCTCGGCAAAACAGCCGCAGCTGTCACAGGTTTCGTTCAGTTCAACTTTCTCGTCTACAGACATTTTCTACTCCTACTGCTTATTTCGGATGATTTGCGTCGTCACGCATCGCCTTGCGAAAATCTTTGATGGCGGTACCCAGATCCTCACCTGCAGTGGCAAGACGCTTGCTGCCGAAGACCAGCACAACAACCAGCAAGAGGATCAGCATATGCCAGATATGAATTCCACCGAGTCCCATAGGGATACTCCCTCACAAAGAGATATCTGTTACTTGTATCAAAATAGAGCGCAGGGATTGTTGGGCAAAATCAAGGCAGGTGCAAGTGAGCAAATAAATCATAGCCAAAAAATAGGGCGACCCAAAGGTCGCCATATTGATTGTGCTACATGTCCCCTCAACCGCTACATCCTGTACCAGTGGTTCATGCGAACCTGAGACCATTCGAGGATAAGATCGCCAAGATATGAAAACAAATGGTATAAATTCATCTTAGAATTGAAGAGGATTCATATCATGCTGCTGGAACAACTGGGTCGCATCGACCTCAATTTGCTGATTATCCTGCAGGTGCTGCTGGAGGAGCGCAACGGCAGCAAGGCGGCACGCCGCCTTCATCTGAGCCAGTCCGCCGTCAGCAAAGCCCTCGGCCGTCTGCGCGATACCTTCAATGATCCCCTCTTCATCCGCTCCGCCTACGGGCTGGAGCCCACCGGCCGCGCCCTTGCGCTGCAACAACAGTTGCAACCCATCCTGCTGTCGCTGGACAACCTGATCCAGCCGCCCGAGTTCGACCCCGCCAGCTCGGAGCGAGAGTTCGTCATCGCCAGCATGGACAGCGCCTTCACCCTGTTTGCCCCGCTCTACCTGAGCGAGCTGAAGCGGCAGGCACCACGGATCCGCTTGCGTTACGAGGAGTGGACCGAGAACAGTCTAACCGAGATGAGTCAGGGACAGGTGGACATCGCCTTCGCGGTGCGAGAGAACTGCATCAGCTCCGATTATCGGCTCGATACCCTGCCCGACAGCATCTGTCAGCGAGTGCTGGCGGTCGATGATCTCACCTGTCTGGTGCAGCAGCACCACCCCGCGCTGCGAGAGCCCAACTGGAATCTGGAGCACTACCTCAGCTATCCCCATGTGCAGACTTACTGCGAGGGGCGGGACCGCTGGATGCTGGATCACAAGCTGGCAGAGCAGGATCTCTACCGACGTATCGAGGCAACCGTGCCCTCCTTCGAGGCGGCACTACGGATGGGGATGCACTCCGACATGATAGTAACGCTCTCCCGGCTCTACGCCCGCCACGCCACCCAGGTCTATCCGCTGTTACAGCTGCCGCTGCCCATCGGGTTGGACAGCATCTCCCATCTACTCATCTGGCATCAGCGTCACAGCGAGGATCCGGGCCACCGCTGGCTGCGGGAGCTGCTGCTGTCCCTCATCATGAGCAAACTGGAACCCGCAGCGACCACTCACGAGTGACTGCACGTCCTCTCAACAGCAAAAAAGAACGGGGCTCTGCGTAGCCCCGTTTCATTCACTTCAAGATGTAAACCGCTCAGCCCTGACCGGTCACCGCCAGATAGTGATGCACCCCGTCCAGCAGCATCTGGACCGAGATCATCACCAACAGCATACCCATCAACCGCTCCACCGCAGTGAGTCCCCGCTCACCCAGCAGCTTGTTGAATACCTCGTAGAACATCAGGATCACCGCGCTGGCGGCCCAGGCCAGAAAGAGTGCCAGCGACCAGTCCACCATCCGGGTCGGCTCCTGATTGGCCAGCAGCATCAAAGAAGCCAAGATAGAAGGACCGGCGATCATCGGGATCGCCATCGGCACCAGGAAGGGCTCCTCGCCCGCCGCCAGCCCGGTCACGCCCCCTTCACTCGGGAAGATCATCTTGATGGCGATCAGGAACAGGATAATGCCCCCCGCAATGCTGACCGCCTCCTGCCGCAGGTTGAGGAAACCGAGGATCTGCTGACCGACGAACAGGAACAGCATCATGATGGCCAGCGAGAAGAGCAGCTCGCGCACCATCACCTTGCGACGTCGCTTGGGATCGATATGACGCAGGATAGAGAGGAAGACCGGCAGGTTGCCCAGCGGGTCCATGATCAGAAACAGCATGACTGCGGCAGAGAAAGTATCCATACAACGCCCGGGCTACGCCCTGAATAGGGAAAAGAGAGGGGGCGAAATATAGCAAAGGGCGAAGAATTGAGCGAGCGCCATGATGCGCTCGCAGCGGGATTAACCGTGGTTGCAGATCTTGTCGGCGCGGGTCTGGAAACCCTCGGCCGAGTCGATGAATTTGCCGCGGGCAGCCAGAAAGTCGATCAGCGCTTCCGCATCCATCTCGCTGGCGCTGCAGGTATGAAAACGAGCCTCGGCACCGAACCGCTCGGCCATCGCCTGTTTCAGGCTGGCACGGGTAAATTGCCCCCCTTGCGCCAGCATCATTTCCATCACTTCGTGACCATGAACCGATTGCGGCATCTCTCACCTCAATAATGAACATATTTAATGCCAATTAAATATCTCCACGCCCGGAGGGATCTTGATATAGGCCAATAAATTGCGCATTACCTGGTCAGGGGAGTGGTCACCGCCACCGCTTTGTCGATAATGTGGCAACCCGCGTCAGGGATCGCTACACTGGCGCCCCTTTTTGGCCATCGCAGACAATGTATAAGGATATTGGCGTCATGCTGTTCCATGGAGAGGCTCTCAAGCCCTGGCAGATCTGGACCCGCCGACCACTCTGGCTCAAGACCCTGATCGGTATGCTGACAGGGGTGGGGCTGGGCGTTGGCTTTGAAGAGCAAGCCCTGCTGCTCAAGCCCCTTGGCGTCCTGTTCGTCAACACCATCCAGATGCTGATGGTGCCTCTTATCTTCTGCTCGGTCATCGCCGGTCTCACCTCGCTGCTCAAGGGCAAGGCCCTCGATCGCATCGGCAGCAAGGCGATCTGCCTCTACTTCTGTTCGACCGCCATCGCCATCTGCATCGGCCTGATGATGGGCTGGCTGCTGGAACCCGGCATGGGTGCCGACATGGGCCCCTATGAGCGGGTCGGTATGTCGGAACCACCCACCCTGGCCAGCGTGCTGAGCCATCTGGTGCCGAGTAACCCGGTACAGGCGATGGTGGATGGCAAGATCCTGCAAGTGATCGTCTTTGCGGTGGCGCTGGCGGTCGCCCTCAATGCCAGCGGTCGCCGTGGCCGCCCCGCCATCCTCTTCTTCACCTCGCTGGCCGAGGGGATGTTCAAGCTGACCCAGATGGTGATGGCGCTCGCGCCTTACGGTGTCTGCGCCCTGATGGCCTGGATGACCGGCAAGTACGGTCTCGACCTGCTGCTGCCGCTGCTCAAGGTGATCGGCGCCGTCTACCTCGGCTGCCTGCTGCACGTGCTCGGGGTCTACAGCACCCTGCTGCTCCTGCTGGCACGGCTCAATCCGCTGCACTACTTCAAGAGTATCGTTGATGCCCAGGCGGTGGCCTTCACCAGCAGCTCGAGCAACTCCACCCTGCCCATCAGTCTGGCCTGCGCAGAGAAGCGGCTGGGAGTCTCCCCCGCCATCACCGCCAAGGTGCTGCCCATCGGCGCCACCATCAACATGGATGGTACCGCCCTCTATCAGGGAGTGACTGCGCTGTTCGTGGCTCAGGCATTCGGGGTGGATCTGCACATGGTCGATTACCTGACCATCATCAGCATCGCCACCCTGGCCAGTATCGGCACCGCAGGCACCCCGGGCACCGGGTTGATGCTGCTGACCCTGACCCTGACGGCGGTGGGCTTGCCGCTGGAAGGGGTGGCACTGATTGCAGGCATTGACCGGATCCTCGACATGGCGCGCACCACGGTCAATGTTTCGGGGGATATTCTGGTATCGGTGCTGATCGCCCGCAGCGAAAACGAGCTGGATCTGGCGACCTATCACGATGCCAGCGCAGGGGAAGATATCGAGTTCCCGCCGCGCTAGCGGAAGAGAGATCAGCTGTCGTGGGGATCGTGATGACAGCGCCAGCAGACGTCGAAGTTGGCGCCGTTCTCCTCCCCGCACTGGCCGCACAGCCAGCCGTTACCCTGACGCTGCTGGTAACGCTCGATGACCCGTCCCGCCTTGCTGCGATCCTCGGCTCGCACCATCAGGGTCACCTGCAACATGTCGACCGGCAGCTCGCCAAGGGCGCCAGACAGCCCCTCGCCATTGAGGCGCACCAGCACCCCTTCCGCCTCCAGCGCCCCTTTCAACGCGTGCGCCTCCAGGGTGTGTGAGGCGCGATAGAGATTGATCCAGTTATCCATAGCTCCCCCTTACAACAGCTTGTCGATGCCAAACTCGGCGCCGTTCTCAATCATGAAATCGATGAATGCCCGCAACTTGCGCGGCATCAGTTGCCGTTCCGGAAACAGCAAATAAATCGGCACCCTGGGTTGCTGCCACTCTGGCAGCAGGATCACCAGCTCGCCGCTGGCCAGCTCATCCTGACAGAGCATAGCGGGTAACGAGGCCAACCCCAGCCCCGCCTTCGCCGCCTCCCGGGCACAGGTAATATTATTGACCCGAAAACGGGATGGGGGGTCAACCAGCACCTCTCTGCCATCCAGCTCGAAGCACCAGTGAGAGGCGAGAAACCCGCTGCTCACCGTCACCCGCTCGTGGTTGGCCAGATCCTCCGGCCGCCCGATGACCGGGCTGCGGGCCAGATAGTCCGGGCTGGCACAGAGCAGCCGCCCGGTGCTCCAGAGTCGGCGCGCCGCCAGATTGGAGTCGCTCATGTCGCCAATCCGCACCACCGCATCCAGCCCTTCACTGATGGGGTCTACCACCC
>NZ_JBFODN010000109.1:0-57949 GCF_040908345.1 Aeromonas sp. R3-1 | reverse complement strand
TGGTGATCCCCTCCCTGCTTGGCCTCTACGCCCTGCTGGACAAAGCCACGCCGAAACAGGCCGCCTGGCGCGGTTTTGGCTACGCCATGGGACTCTTTTTGCCGGGACTGTGGTGGATCCATGTCAGCATGACCGAGTTTGGTGGCATCCCGCTACCGGTCGCCTTCGTGCTGCTGGCCGGGCTCTCCGCCTATCTGGCACTCTACCCGACGCTCGCCTGCTGGGTCTTTGCCCGCTTCTTTGGCGGCCGTCACTGGAGCCGCTGGCTGCTCGCCTTCCCGGCCCTCTGGTTGGTCGCTGACTGGCTGCGCGGCTGGGTGATGACCGGCTTCCCCTGGCTCTGGTTTGGTTACAGCCAAATCGACGGCCCGCTCAAGGGATTTGCTCCCATTCTCGGGGTACAGGGCATCACCCTAGCACTGCTATTCTCCGCCTCCGCCATTTGGCTGGTGTGGAAATCCCGCTCGCCACTGTGGCTGGCGGTGCCCGCCCTGCTGGTGGCCGGCGCTCACGGCCTGATGCAGCTCAACTGGGTGACCCGTGGCGAGCCAGTCAAGGTGGCACTGGTGCAAGGCAATATCGCCCAGTCCCTCAAGTGGGATCCGGAGGCACTGGCCCCCACGGTGCGCACCTATCAGGACTTGAGCCGCGAGAATCAGGATGCCGACATCATCGTCTGGCCGGAGTCGGCGATCCCGGCCATCGAGAAGGCGATGGGCCCCTATCTGGAGAATCTGGACAAGGCGATGAAGGTGAACGATACCGGCCTGCTGGCGGGGATCATCCACTACGACGAGCAGCAACAGCGTTTCTACAATACCGTGCTCGGCATGGGGGTGCAGGATGCGGATGGCAAGGAGTCCTACTTCTACAACCACTCCAACCGCTACAACAAGTACCACCTGCTGCCCATCGGCGAGTTCGTGCCGTTTGAAGATCTGCTGCGCCCCATCGCCCCCTTCTTCAACCTGCCGATGTCCTCCTTCAGCCGGGGTGACGAAGTGCAGCCAAACCTGATCGCCAAGGGGCTCAAGTTTGCCGCCGCCATCTGCTACGAGATCATCTTCCCGGAGGAGGTACGCCGCAACGTCAATGCCGATACCGACTTCCTGCTGACCGTCTCCAACGACGCCTGGTTCGGCACCAGTATCGGCCCCTGGCAGCATATGGAGATCGCCCGGATGCGCGCGCTGGAGCTGGCTCGTCCGCTGCTGCGGGACACCAACACCGGTATCACTATCGTCACCGAGATCGATGGCAGCATCATCGGCCAGATCCCGCAGTTTGAAGCGGGTGTGCTGCGCAGCGAGGTGCGTCCCGCCCACGGCGAGACCCCCTATATGCGCTTTGGCAGCTGGCCCCTCTACGGTTTGACCGTGCTGCTGCTGGGTCTGGCGCTGGCGCTGCGCCCCAAGGCCCACCCCTGGGCCCGCGAGCTGTAACGCCAATCCGCAATCCCCGATAAACAACGAGGCGCCCGCAGGCGCCTCGTTTTTTTACGACAGCTAATCACGTATCTTTTTGCAGGCAGCAGATCACATAGCCGTAACTGCCCAGATATTGGCGGTGGATGGCTACTTCCCGGCTCAAATCCTGCCAGGCGGCACTCTCCCCCAGCTCGTCTCGATAGCGCACCAGATTGACCTCGATAGGGTCCAGATAGTTGTTCCAGGCGCTCATCGGCAAGGGAGTGTGTGACAGGCAGCGGTAGCCTGCCGCTTGTACCGTCTCAAGCAGGCCCGCCAGCGTCTGCATGGCAGGATAATCCTGCTGCCAGAACGCCAACGCCTCCTCGGGCGGGTTATCGGTCAGCCAGACCGCATCGCTCAGCACGATGCAAGCCTGCGGGCTTGAAAGCAGCGGACGCCACGCTTTCAGCGCATTGGCAACACCCATCACGTAGGCACTCCCCTCCGCCCAGATGAGGTCTGCCTGGGCCAGATCGTCCGGCAGTGCCGCCATGTTGGCGCAGAGGGTGGAAACATGCTCAAAACCCGCCGCGCGGGCAGAGTGAGCCACGGCGGCCAGTGCCTCCTCTTCCAGATCGATGGCCACAATGTCAGCATCGGTCACCTGAGCCAGCGCCATGGTTGACGCCCCACGCCCGCAGCCCATGTCGAGGATCCGGCGCGGCCGAATGGGCAAGGCGGCAAACTGCTGCTGGGTGAAGGCGCGCTCCCCCGGCCCCCAGTAACTCATGCCATCCAGCAGCTGGATAAAGTCCTTGATGTAACGCTCATGTTCATTCATGTCTTTGCTCAACCATTGCAAGTGGTAGCGATCTTTCTCGCTAAAACCCTGTTTCATCACCCACGCGAAGTAGGCCTCCGGTGCCTCGCGCTGCAGTTGCAGCTGCCAGGCCTTGAATTCCTCACCGGAGCGCGGGCGCAGCCCTGCCAGATCCGCCAACAGATCCCGGGCGCGCTGCATCCGCGCCAGCTCCTCATCCAGCTCCCTGACCCGGGCCTGCAATGCCGCCTGATCTATCTCGCCAGCCAGACAGGCGAGGCACTGCTTGAGGCTGAGACCACCCGCCTGCAGGGCCTGCACCATCTGCAGTCGCTGCAGATCCCCCTCGTCATAGTGGCGATAGCCGTTGGCGGCCCGAGTACCGGCAATCACCCCCAGCTTCTCGTAATAGAGCAGGGTGGAGCGGGCGAGGCCGCAGCGGCGGGCCAGTTCGGATATTTTCATGGCAATCACTCACGGTGCGGGCCCTCAGGTGACCCGATAGAGACGAGCTTAAACTGTGAAGCTATAGACGGGTCAACGCCCTTTTCCAGAAATCCGCCAACAAAAACGGCCACCCTCGGGTGGCCGTTGTCAGCGATAGGGCTGCGATGCTATTGACTCAGAGACCGGCCGCCTCCAGATGCTCCACCAGCAGCTGCACGCTGCGGTTGCCGCGCCACTCGTTGACGTCAAGCCGGTAGACAAGCCGCACCCGCTTGACCGAGGCATCGGGCCAGCGCTTGAGATCGACGCCAAAGGCGATGGCATCCACCGCGTGACCGGAATCGGTTGTCAGCATCATTTTGAGGTGCTTCTCCCCCACCAGCCGCTGCTGCACCAGCACGAACTCGCCGTCAAACAGTGGCTCGGGGAAGGCCTGACCCCAGGGGCCGGAGGCGCGAATAAGCTCCGCCAGCTCGATATTGAGTTCGTCCGGCAACAACTCGCCATCGGTGAGCAACACCCCGGTCAAAAGCTCTGGTGTCACCAGCTCACTGATGACCGCCTCAAAGGCCCGACTGAACGCCTCAATGTTGGCCTTGGGCAGGGTCAACCCCGCCGCCATGGCGTGGCCGCCAAACTTGCCCATCAGGCCCGGATGGCGGGTATCGAGCAGTTCCAGCGCATCGCGCAGGTGCACACCGGGGATAGAGCGGCCGGAGCCCTTGAGCTCGGTCTCGCTGCTCTCGGCAAACGCGATGACCGGGCGGTAGTACTTCTCCTTCACCTTGGAGGCCACCAGCCCCACCACCCCCTGATGCCACTCGTCCCGGTGCAGCACTATGCCCGACGGCACCTCGCCATCGCGAAACCGGATCTGCTCCAGAGTGGCGAGGGCCTCCTGCTGCATCCCCTGCTCGATCTCCTTGCGCTCCTGATTGAGGCTGTCCATCTCGGCCGCAAGCTGGCGCGCCAAATTGAGATCATCGCAGAGCAGACAGGCGACCCCGAGGGACATGTCATCGAGGCGCCCTACCGCATTGAGGCGCGGCCCCAGCGCAAAACCGAGGTCGGCGGCGGTGAGGCGGCGACCATCGCGGCCCGACACATCCACCAGCGCCTGAATGCCGGGGCGGCAGCGGCCGGCCCTGATCCGCTGCAACCCCTGATGCACCAGAATACGGTTGTTGCCATCGAGCGCCACCACATCGGCGACCGTGCCGAGGGCCACCAGATCGAGGTAATCCGCCACATTGGGGGCTCGCAACCCTTGCCGTTCGTACCAGCCGAGCTGACGCAGATGGGTGTTGAGGGCCGCCATCAGGTAGAAGGCTACCCCCACCCCGGCCAGCGACTTCGAGGGGAAATCGCAACCATGCTGGTTCGGGTTGACGATGGCATCGGCGTCAGGCAGCTCCTGACCCGGCAAATGGTGATCGGTAACCAGTACCTGCATGCCCGCCGCCTTGGCTGCCGCCACCCCGGCGATGCTGGAGATGCCGTTATCCACCGTGATGAGGAACTCGGCGCCGCGCGCCACCGCCAGCTCGACAATTTCGGGGGTGAGGCCGTAGCCAAACTCGAAGCGGTTGGGCACCAGAAAATCGATGTGGCGCCCCCCCATGGCGCGCAGGGCCAGCACACACAGGGCCGAACTGGTGGCACCATCGCAGTCGAAGTCGCCGACAATCAGGATCCGTTTCTGGGCGGTCAGGGCATCCGCCAGCAGCGGCACCGCCTGCTCCATCCCATAGAGGCGCTGGGGCGGCAACAGCTGGCTGGCGCTGCGCTCCAGCAGGGCGGGATCCTCTACGCCACGACTGGCGAAGATTTGGCGAAGCAGAGGATGCAAGGTGGCAGGCAGATGGGAATCATCAACTCGCGGACGACGACGGATTTGCAGGGACATCAATATGATCCAGTATCTTGAGCAGCTGTTCGGGGCTCTGATACCCACGCACCAGATCCCCGTCGGAGGAGACCCAGGCCGGCAGTACCTTGACCCCCAACCATTGGCTCAGGCCAATATTTTGGATAAGGGTCTCACTACATGCCGTTTGAGGCAAATAGGCTTTTAACGGATCATTTTGCAGCAGGGGATCGCTGCACCAGTCGGCGGCCCGTTCGGCGTGATCAATCACCGGATAGAGAGCCACGCTCACCCCGGATGCCTGCAGGTGTTGCAAGGTGCCGGAGAGCTGACGACGTTTGGCGTCCTGCTCGCCGAGAAACAGTGCGACCCGGTGACGCTCATCCCGAGCCTTGAGCACGATGGGGGCATGGGCCACCTGTGCCAAGCCAAGTCGGCGCTGCTCGCGCATACCCGAGATGGTCAGGTTCTTCATGTCACGGGTCATATCCAGCATGACCCCCTGCACCACATAATCCCCTTTGGCATCGCTGTAGAGCACCCCCTGTGAGGTACCCAGCATATACAACCCCGCGATCGGGGTCGGTTCAACCAGATAGACGGGGACCCCCAGCCGGGCTGTGATGGTCTGTTTCAAGGCTTGGGTATCCATCCCCGCTCTGGCAGCAAATGTGCACAAAAGCATCATTCCCAGTAGTAAATACTTCACTTGTTTACTCACGTGGTATGAATGAATCGACCCAGCAAACTACAGCAGCACAGCTCATCATTCAACCAGCTACTTACCAAAAAATTAATATCACTTTGTACCAAAAAAATGGCTCCCCCCGATTGCCAAGGACTCATAACGCCCGCAAGCTAGTCAGGACGACAGGAACAACGCGGCTTAGCCTCTGTTTTTCCTGACAAGAGTTCGCCCTTTGGCAAGGGTAATCAACGCGCTATCTTGTTTAATTTCGGAGGAAATAATGAGTCTGATTCAAGAGTTCAAAGCCTTTGCCGCCCGCGGCAACGTCATCGATATGGCGGTCGGTATCATCATTGGTGCCGCCTTCGGCAAAATTGTCTCCTCTTTTGTCGGTGACGTGATCATGCCGCCCATCGGCCTGATCCTGGGCGGCGTGGACTTCAGCGACCTGGCGGTCACCCTGAAGGCCGCAGAAGGTGCAACACCCGCCGTAGTTATCGCCTATGGCAAGTTCATCCAGACCATCATCGACTTTCTGATCATCTCTTTTGCCATCTTCATGGGACTGAAGGCCATCAACACCCTCAAGAAAAAGCAGGAAGAGGAAGCCGCCGCCCCGGCAGGCCCGACCAAGGATCAGGAGCTGCTGACCGAGATCCGTGATCTGCTGAAATCCCAGCAAGGGAAATAAGCGCCATCTCCTGTCGTGTAGAGATAAAAAAACCGCCTGCTGGCGGTTTTTTGTTTTTGGGAGGCCAGCCACTCAGGCTCTGGGGTGGTGCTCCCCGTGCAGCGCCTTGAGCCGTTCGTTGGCCACATGGGTGTAGATCTGGGTGGTGGAGAGATCCGCGTGACCCAGCAGCATCTGTACCACTCGCAGGTCGGCGCCGTGGTTGAGCAGATGGGTGGCAAAGGCGTGGCGCAGGGTATGGGGGGATAACTCGCCGTTGATCCCGGCCCGCATGGCATAGAGTTTGATGCGATGCCAGAAAGTCTGGCGGGTCATCATACGGGCCTGCTTGGAGGGAAATACCACGTCCGAGCTGGTGCCCCCCAGCAGCAGGATGCGGGCCTCCCGGTAGTAACGCTCCAGCCAGTGCATCGCCTCCTCGCCCATCGGCACCAACCGCTCCTTGTTGCCCTTGCCGACTACCCGCACCAAGCCCTGACGCAAACTGACATGCTCGGCAGTGAGCCCCACCAGCTCGGAAACCCGCAAGCCGGTAGCGTAGAGCAGCTCCAGCATTGCCTTGTCCCGCAGCTCCAGCGGGTCATCCACCATCGGCGCACTCAGCAGAGCCTCCACTTCCGCTTCGCTTAAATCGGAGGGGAGTTTTTTCGGCAACTTGGGCCCCTCCAGCAGCACGGTCGGATCATCGCTGCGCAGCTTCTCACGGTTGAGATACTGATAGAAACGGCGCAGGGCCGAGAGAAAACGGGCGGTGCTGCTGGCCGCAAACTGGTGATCGACCCGCCAGGCGAGGTAGTGCTGGATCTCGTCTATCCCCGCCAGCAACAGCGAGCTTCCCTGCTCGTCGAGCCAGAGGGAGAACTTCTCCAGATCGCTGCGATAGGAGCTGACCGTGTTGTCAGACAATCCCCGCTCCAGCCAGAGAGCATCGAGAAAGGGTTCAATCAGGGGATGGGGGTCGGGCTTGCTCATGGTGCGCTGCAATCAGGGGATCGATGGCCCATTGTAACGCGCCAACTCCTTGGAAAGACAAGGCACTTTCATTGGAAAGATAAGGCACGTTTGCCACACCCCTTGCCGGGCGGTGAAGGTCGAGTGGCAATCTGCTAGACTGGCGCCCTCCCCTTACGTTACCCATCGTGTTGCCAACATGGCGCAGCCCACACGAGCATGCGAGAACGCGCCAAAAGCAAGCGAGAACGCGCCAACAGAGAGTAGAGCGATGAAGATTGGTCTGTTTTACGGTTCCACCACCTGCTACACCGAGATGGCTGCCGAGAAGATCCGCGCCCTCATCGGCCCCGAGCTGGTGGATATTCACAATATCAAGGATGTCTCCCTGCGCCGGATGGAGGATTACGAGATCCTGATCCTCGGCATCTCCACCTGGGATTTTGGCGAACTGCAGGAGGACTGGGAGTCCCGCTGGGAAGATATCGCCGATCTCCATCTGGAGGGACGCATCGTGGCCCTGTTTGGCCTCGGCGATCAGCTCGGTTATGGCGAATGGTTCCAGGACGCCCTCGGCATGCTGCACGATCAGCTGGTGCCAAAAGGGGTCAAGCTGGTGGGCTACTGGCCCAACGAAGGGTACGAATTCGATGCCTCCAAGGCACTGATCGACGATGGCCGTCACTTCGTCGGGCTGGCCCTTGATGATGCCAACCAATATGACCAGACCGATCCGCGCATCGAGCAGTGGGTCGAGCAGATCCTGAGCGAAATCCACGCCCTGCTCTGATCTTTCCCAGGTTTTGGCAAAACGACCCTGAGCGCCTGGCGCTGGCCGCCGGGCGCAGTTATCGCACCGATTTTCTCAATCGGTATCATCGCATGACGCTATAGCGACTTTTTTGTGCTGGTCTGCAACAATGGACTCGACATCCCATAACAATCAGAGCCGGATGTCGGAAGCAAACGGACAGACCAGAAAAGGATATTCTATGACCCCATTCTCCCTGTTGGCCCCCGCCATTGCCCGTGACGTGCTCGATCACGCGCTGGCGCTGGGTGCCGATTTCGCCGAGCTGTTTGTCGAGCGCAAGCGCCGCAGCCAGCTCAGCCTGCTCTCCAGCCAGATAGAGAATATCAGCGGTGGCCTCGATTTCGGCATCGGCGTGCGCCTCTGTTACGGCCACAAGGTGCTCTACGGCTACACCAACCAAGCCAGCCGCGACGAGCTGCTGCGCATCGTCACCCTGCTGGCGGCCAAAGACCGCCGCGACCCCGTGGTGACCGCCACCGCCTTCGATTTCACCCGCCTGAGCGATCGCAACCCGGTGGCCCTGCCGCTGTCGGCAGACAAGCTGCTGGAGCAGAAGATCGCCTATCTGCACGCCATGGATGCGGTGGCCCGTGCCGAGAGCAGTAAGGTGAGCCAGTTCTCCGGCAACGTGCTGGGCTGGGAGCAGGAGGTGGAGATCTTCAATAGCGAAGGAGTGCAAGTGGCCGATCGCCGCCACTACAACCGCATCATGGCCCAGACCATCGCCATGGAAGGGAGCGAGCAGAGCGTTGGTTACGAGGCCCCCGGCGCCCTGATGGGGTGGGAGCATGCCGATCGCATCGATCCGCGCGAGCTGGCCCTCACCGCCACCCGTCAGGCACTGGTGAAACTGGGCGCGGCTCCCTGCCCGAGCGGCACCCTGCCGGTCATCATGGAGAATGGCTTTGGCGGCGTCATCTTCCACGAGGCGTGCGGCCACCTGCTGGAGACCACCTCGGTAGCCAAGAAGGCCTCGGTGTTCCACGACAAGATGGGCCAGCTTATCGCCAATCCGGTGGTCAATGCGGTGGATGAAGGCTTGCAGAGCAACGCCTGGGGCTCCATCAACGTCGATGACGAGGGGATGGCGACCCAGCATACCCAGCTCATCAAGGACGGGGTACTGACCGGCTTTCTGGTGGACAGAATGGGCGCTCTCAAGACCGGTTATGCCCGCACCGGATCGGGTCGGCGCGAATCGTACAAGTACGCCCCCACCTCGCGCATGCGCAACACCTATATCGAACCGGGCAACCACAGCCTCGACGATATGCTAGCCACCGTCGAACATGGCATCTACGCCAAGAAGATGGGGGGCGGCTCGGTACAGCCCGGCACCGGTGAATTCAACTTCAATGTGCAAGAGGCCTACCTCATCGAGCACGGCAAAATCACCAAGCCGCTCAAGTCGGCCACCCTGATCGGCACCGGCCCGCAGGTGCTGAAAGAGATCTCCATGGTGGGCCGCAATCTGGCGCTGGCCGCCGGTATGTGCGGCTCTGTCTCGGGCTCGGTCCCCACCTCGGTGGGCCAGCCGGCCCTCAAAGTGGACAATATCCTGGTGGGAGGGAACGCCTGATGAGCCAACTCGACATGAACCAACTGCTCACCCGCCTGCTGGATAAAGTGGCCGACCTCGGCGCCGAGGCAGACATCATCGCCAATCAGGAGAAGGCCTTCTCCCTCAAGGCTGACAAGGGCGAGCTGGGTGAATACAAGGTCACCAGCAGCCAGCAACTCGGTATTCGCCTGATAAAAGAGGGCCGGGTCGGCATCGCCTACTCGGAAGCGCTCGATGAGTCAGCGCTGGATGCCATGCTGCAAGATGCGCTCGATGCCAGCCGCTTTGCCAAGGTTGACCCGGATCAGCGCATCTCGGTGGCCAATAGCCGGATCACCACAGATTGCGCCGAGATCAACCAGCCCGATACCACGCCGGTTGAGGAGAAGATCGCTCTGGCCCTGCGCCTGGAATCTGACATGCTGGCCATGCCCGATGTGAGCGGCGCCCCCTACAACAGCTTCTTCGAAGGGGAGAGCCAGCTCTGGCTCGCCAACAGTCAGGGCACCCTCTGCCAGCACGGCGAGTTCAGCGTCGGCTGCTACACCTCGGCGCTGGTGGAACGGGATGGCCGCCAGTCGATGCACTCGCAGGGGCAGTATGGCCGTCGCTTCGACGAGCTGGACAGTCAGGCCCTGATCGAGCAGATCTACGCCATCGCCGATGGTCTGCTGCCCGGTGAAGCGGTGCCGAGCGGTCGCTACAGCGTCATCTTCAGCACCAACTGCTTCGCCAGCCTGTTTGGCTGCTTTCAGGGTGTGCTGTCGGGCAAGTGGGCCCAACAGGGGATCAACCCCTGGCGGGAAAAGGTGGGGCAGAGCGTCGCCTCGCGCTGGCTCACTCTGGAGAGCCGGGTCTATATGCCGGGCGGCATGAACATCAAGGCGTTTGATGGCGAGGGAGCGGCCACCTCGGATCTGCTGCTGATTGGCGACGGTGAGCTGAAAACCCTGCTCCACAACAGCGCCACCGCCCGCCACTTTGGCGTCGCCAGCAACGGCTCGGCCGCTCGCGGTGCCCGCAGCGCCCTCGATGTGACCGCTCGCCATCTGGTGTTTGGCGCGGGCCCCCACTGCGAAGCGGAGGTGCAGAGCGGCGACTATCTGGAGCTGGTCAAGCTGGATGGCCTGCATTCGGGTGCCGATGCGGTGAGCGGCGACTTCTCGTTTGGCGCATCAGGGTTCCTCTGTCGCGATGGAGTTCGCCTGCAGCCGGTGCGCGGCATCACGGTAGCAGGCAACTTCTACCGCCTGCTGGGCGAGCTGGAAGCGGTCGGTGACACCCTGCACCACAACGATGGCAAGGGCTTCTACGCCCCGCTTATCCGTTTTGGCGGGCTCTCCGTCGCAGGCAAGTAAACGTCCCGACGAAACCTGCAAGCAAGAAAAAGGCGCCTGATGGCGCCTTTTTCTCGTTATCTCGTCCGCCTTGAGGCCTGACTCAGGGCGAGAGCGGCTCGCGATGATACTCGGCGCAGCCGCATTCGGGGCAGGTGTCGAGCTGCTCGGGGTGCAGCACGGTATGGCGCCAGCCACACTGGTCGCACACCATGACCCCGAGCCCTACCCAGTCACCCGCTTCGTAAACACCCTTATGCTCCAGCTCGTCGGCCAGCTCGCGCCACTCCACCTGGGCGCGGTCGGTCACATCCGCCAGCCAGGACCAGGCGGTGTCTTTGAGGGCCAGCATAAAGGCAGACTCTTCCACCTGCGCACTATCGTCATGGCGCCCCTCGTCATAGTTGCCCAGATCCCGCTTCACGTACTCGGCGATGAGCGCCAGTTCGTCTTGGGTCAGGTCGCTGGCAGCCTCCAGATAGGCCTGCACCTTGGCAATCATCCGGTTGAGGCGCTCCCCCTGGAACTCTTCAGTCTCTTGCCACTGTTTTTGCAGCTCGGCAATGAAGGCTTCGTACCCTTTTTGACGTTTGTCCATGGCTCTAACTCCTCTACTAAACCCTGATCTGGCCCGGCTTAAGGCCCAAGGGACGCTGGCGGTTGTTGCCGCCGCAGGATATGGGTATTCTATTGCGATTTCCCAGCTGATTTATCTATTCATTTCACAGATCCGGATGTCACCAATGCAAGAGCAATACGTTCCCCAATCAATCGAACCAGCAGTGCAAAAGCACTGGGATGCCAAGAAAACCTTCAAGGCCGTGGAGAAGGTAGACAAGGAGAAGTTCTACTGCCTGTCCATGTTCCCCTATCCGTCTGGTCGACTACACATGGGGCACGTTCGTAACTACACCATAGGTGATGTGATCTCCCGTTATCAACGCCTCAATGGCAAGAACGTGCTGCAACCCATAGGTTGGGATGCATTCGGTCTGCCGGCCGAGAACGCAGCGATCAAAAACAATACCGCGCCGGCGCCCTGGACCTACGAAAACATCGAATACATGAAGAACCAGCTGAAGATGCTGGGTCTGGGTTATGACTGGGATCGTGAAATCGCCACCTGCAAACCGGATTACTACCGCTGGGAGCAGTGGTTCTTCACCAAGCTCTACGAGAAGGGCCTGGTCTACAAGAAGACCTCTTCCGTCAACTGGTGCCCGAACGACATGACAGTGCTGGCCAACGAACAGGTGGTCGACAACTGCTGCTGGCGCTGTGACACTCCGGTGGAGCAGAAAGAGATCCCCCAGTGGTTCATCAAGATCACCGACTACGCCGAAGAGCTGCTCAACGACATCGACAATCTGGAAGGCTGGCCAGAGATGGTCAAGACCATGCAGCGCAACTGGATTGGCCGCTCCGAAGGGGTCAACATCAGCTTCAATATCGAGGGTCAGGCTGATCAGCTGGAGGTCTACACCACCCGTCCGGACACCTTCATGGGCGTGACTTATGTCGGTATCGCTGCCGGTCACCCGCTGGCGCTGCAAGCAGCCCAGAACAATCCGGAGCTGGCTGCCTTCATCGAAGAGTGCAAGAACACCAAGGTAGCCGAAGCGGAACTGGCCACCATGGAGAAGAAGGGCATGGCCACCGGCCTCTATGCCATTCACCCGCTGGATGGCCGCAAGGTACCGGTCTGGGTCGCCAACTTCGTGCTGATGAACTACGGCACCGGCGCCGTGATGGCAGTTCCGGCTCACGACCAGCGTGACTTCGAGTTCGCCACCAAATATGGCCTCGACATCAAGGCGGTGATCAAGCCGGTTGATGGCGACGTCGACGTGAGCGAAGCGGCTTACACAGAGAAGGGCGTGCTGTTCAACTCTGGCGAGTTCGACGGTCTCGACTTCCAGGGCGCCTTCGATGCCATCGCCAGCAAGCTGGAAGGGCTCGGCAAGGGCAAGCGCACCGTCAATTACCGCCTGCGTGACTGGGGGGTCTCCCGTCAGCGTTACTGGGGTGCCCCCATCCCGATGCTGACCCTGGCTGACGGCACCGTAGTGCCGACGCCGGAAGATCAGCTGCCGGTACTGTTGCCGGAAGATGTGGTGATGGACGGTATCCAGAGCCCGATCAAGGCTGACGCCGAGTGGGCCAAGACCACTTACAACGGTCAGGAAGCGTTCCGCGAGACCGATACCTTCGACACCTTTATGGAGTCCTCCTGGTACTACGCGCGCTACTGCTCCCCGGACTACGACAAGGGCATGCTGGATCCGGCTGCTGCCAACCACTGGCTGCCGGTGGATCAGTACATCGGCGGTATCGAACACGCCTGTATGCACCTGCTCTACGCCCGCTTCTTCCACAAGCTGCTGCGTGACGCGGGTCTGGTCAACAGCGATGAGCCGTTCAAGCGTCTGCTCTGCCAGGGCATGGTGCTGGCCGACGCCTTCTACTACAAAGACGAGAAGGGCGGCAACGTCTGGGTCAGCCCGACCGACGTCAAGGTAGAGCGTGACGAGAAGGGTCGCATCACCAAGGCCATCGACAACGAAGGCCGTGAGGTAATGCACTCCGGCATGACCAAGATGTCCAAGTCCAAGAACAACGGCATCGACCCGCAGCTGATGGTCGAGCGTTACGGCGCCGATACCGTCCGTCTGTTCATGATGTTCGCCTCTCCGGCCGAGATGACACTGGAGTGGTCCGACTCCGGCGTAGAGGGTGCCCAGCGCTTCCTGCGTCGCCTGTGGCGCGTCACCTTCGAGCACGTCTCCGGTGGCACCGTTGCCGCACTGGATGTAGCTGCTCTCACCAACGAGCAGAAAGCCATTCGTCGTGAACTGCACAAGACCATCGCCAAGGTGAGCGATGACGTGGGCCGCCGTCAGACCTTCAACACCGCCATCGCCGCCATCATGGAGCTGATGAACAATCTCTCCAAGCTGGGTTCAGAAGAGCAGGACCGCGCCCTGATGCAGGAAGCGCTGGAAGCCGTGGTGGTCATGCTCTACCCCATCACCCCGCACATCGGCTTCGAGCTGTGGAAGATGCTGGGCAAGGGCGACGACATCGATCACGCAGCCTGGCCGGTGGCCGATGAAGCGGCCATGGTCGAGACCGAGAAGCTGGTGGTGGTGCAGATTAACGGCAAGATGCGCGGCAAGCTGACCGTGCCGGCCGAGATCAGCCAGGCCGACGTCGAGAAGCTGGCGATGGCCGATGCCTCCGTGCAGAAGTTCACCGACGGTCTGACCGTGCGCAAGGTGATCTATGTACCTGGCAAGCTGCTCAATATTGTCGCTAACTGATCGGTTGCCAACTGATGTCATACCATTTGGCAACCTTGGCTGACTGTGTGGCCACTCATGGGTAACGACGTACCGGCCCATGACAGCTCAATATTGTCGCTAACTAATTGGCTGCCAACTGATTGGTTACCAACTGATCATTGCCAATCTGTAACAGCAAACGGATGATAACGGCGGGCCATGCGCCCGCCGCTTTCCCTTAATGCAAAGAGGATTTTCTATGGGCACCATCTTCACCCGCTGGATGGCCATCGTGCTGGCTGGTCTGCTGCTGCAAGGCTGCGGCTTTCACATGCGCGGCAACGGCATTCCGAGCGAGCTGATGACCATGAAGGTCGTGGGCGACAACAAGAGCGACTTCTACCGGATGGTTACCACCCGCCTGAAGGCCTCTGGCGTGACCCTGGCCGACAAGGAGGGCATTCCGGTGCTCACTCTGGGCGGCGTAGGCAGCACCAGTCAGGTCGCCTCGGTCAACGCGCTGGGGACGGACACCGAATATGTGCTGGGCTTTGGTACCCAGTTCACCATCTCGGTACCGGGCAAGCCGACTCAGGTCTTCCCCATCAACTTCAACCGCAGCTTCCTCAACAAGCCGGATGCCGCACTCGCCTCCTCCCGTGAGCAGGAGCAGCTCAACCGCGAAATGCAGGAGCAGGCGGCCAATCAGGTGATCCGGCAGTTGAGTCAGGTCAGCTTCTGATGCGGATCTACCCGGAGCAATTTGGTGACCACCTCAAAGCAGGGCTTCGGCCCTGCTATCTCGTTTTTGGCGACGAGCCCCTGTTGCGACTGGAGTCCATCGATGCCATCCGTCAGGTCGCCCGCAAGCAGGGTTTCGATGAGCGCCACACCTTCGTGGTGGAACAGGGGCTGGACTGGAATCAGGTCTACGATGCCTGTCAGGCCATGAGCCTCTTCTCCGCCCGCCAGATCATCGAGCTGGAGCTGCCCGCCAAGGTGGACAAGGATCTGGCTGCCCGCATCAGCGAAATCGGCAAGCAGCTTCATCCCGACCTGCTGCTGGTGCTGAGTGGCGGTCGCCTCAATCAGACCCAGATGAAGGCAGCCTGGTTCGACAAGCTCTACCAGATTGGCACCTATGTACCGGTCAACCATCCGGAGCCCAAGTTCTTCCCCCGCTGGATGAACGCCCGTTTTGCGCGTTTCGGCCTCAAGGCGCTGCCGGATGCCATCAACTTCATGTGCCACTCCTACGAGGGCAACCTGCTGGCCGCCAGTCAGGAGATCGAGAAGCTGACCCTGCTCTCGCCGCCCCAGCCCATCAGCGTCACCTATCTGCAAGAGACCATTATCCGCCACGCCCACTTCACCCCATTCCAGCTGGTCGATACCCTGCTGGAGGGCAAGGTGAACCGGGCCCAGCGCATTCTGGCCGCTCTGCGGGCCGAAGGTACCGAGCCAGGGATGCTGGCCTGGACCCTCTGCCGCGAGCTGGAGCAGCTGACCGAGCTGTCGCTGGCGATGCGCAACGGCCAGCCGCTGGGTGAGCACTTCAGCCGCCTGCGCATCTGGCAGAGCCGCCAGCAGCTCATTCAGCAAGCACTGACCCGGCTGCCATTTGCCAAGTTGCAGCAACTGTGGCAACTGATGGCCCAATTGGACGATGCCCAGCGCCGCTTCGATACCGAACAGGCGTGGCTGATGCTGCAGACCATTGCCCTCGGCTTTCGTGATGGCACCCCGCTGCCGCTGGTGATGGAGAGCAGCCCGTGCTGAAGGCGCCTGTCGGTTTGCTTGGCGGCACCTTCGACCCCATCCATATCGGTCATCTTCGCCCGGCCATCGAGGCGCGCGATGCCCTCGGGCTGGCCGAGATGCGGCTGATCCCGAACCATATCCCGCCCCACCGCGCCAATCCGTTCTGCTCGAGCGAACAGCGCCTCGCCATGGTCAAGCTGGCGGCGGCGGAGAACCACCACTTTGTGGTGGATGAGCGGGAGCTGAGACGGGACAAGCCCTCTTACACTATCGATACCCTGATCGAGCTGCGTCATGAACTGCCCGATACGCCGCTCTGTTTTCTGATGGGGATGGATTCCCTGCTGAGCCTGCCAAGCTGGCACCGCTGGCAGGAGCTGCTCGACCATGCCCATCTGGTGGTGAGCGTGCGGCCGGGCTGGCAACCGGATTATCCGACCGGGGTGGCACAGCTGCTGGCGCGCCATCACACCACAGATGCTAACGCGCTGCACCAGCGTCTGGCCGGTCATATCTGGCTGGCGGACAACCAGCCTATCGAACTGTCAGCCACCCGACTGCGGGCCTTGCTGGATGGGGGGCAAGACACCCGCTACCTCTTGCCCGAGTCGGTTGCGCACTATATTGATCAACAAGGGCTCTACCGCGCCAACCGCCGCTAGCCCCTGTCGTAATCCCGCCCCACCCGATGGGAAACGGGAGTGACCATGATATAATCCGCCGCCCTGACGCAAACGCTGCGCGCCGGAATACAGGAGAGACTCATTGCAAGGCCAAGAATTGCATGCCTTTATCATCGACAAGATCGATGACATGAAAGGCCGCGACATCATCACCCTCGATGTTCGCGGCAAATCCAGCATTACTGACACCATGATCATCTGTTCCGGCAACTCCAGTCGTCACGTCAGCGCCATTGCCCACCATCTGGCCAGCGAGGCCCGCCACGCGGGTCTGGATCTGCTGAGCGTGGAAGGGCAACTGAGCGGTGAATGGGTGCTGGTAGATATGGGCTCGGTGATCGTGCATGTGATGCAGGATGAACACCGTGACTTCTACCAACTGGAAAAGCTGTGGAGCGGTGCCGCTCAAATGAATACGCAATAAGAGCACAAGTGTAACGACCATGAAGATCCAGTTGATTGCGGTGGGCACCAAGATGCCCGCCTGGGTAGAGCATGGCTTCGAAGAGTATCGTCGCCGCTTCCCCAAAGACATGCCGTTTGAACTCGTCGAGATTGGCGCAGGCAAACGGGGCAAAAATGCCGACATTCCGCGCATCCTGCAGAAGGAAGGGGAAGCCATGCTGGCGGCTGCGGGGCGCTCGCGCATCGTCACCCTCGACATTCCGGGCAAGCCCTGGACCACGGAGCAGCTGGCGACCCAGCTGGAGGCGTGGAAACTCGATGGCCGCGATGTAGCCCTGCTGGTAGGCGGGCCGGAAGGCTTGTCCCCCGAGTGCAAGGCTGCCGCCGAACAGAGCTGGTCACTGTCACCGCTCACCCTGCCCCATCCGCTGGTGCGGGTACTGGTGGCCGAGAGCCTCTATCGGGCCTGGAGCATCACCACCAATCATCCGTATCATAGAGAGTGAGCCATGCGTCTCTGGAGTCTCACCGCTCATATTCACCCCTATCACAGAGAGTGAACAATGCAGTTCCTGCTCTTATTGCCCCCAAGGGTCTTGAGGTAAAGGCATGCTGAAACAACGCATCGAAATGCGCGATCACAGTGCCGAGGGCAATCTGTTCTTCCGGCGCACCCTGGTAGCCTACATCGGCATCGTCGTGCTGATGCTGGTGCTGCTGGGCAATCTCTATTATCTGCAGGTCGAGTCCTACGACACCTACCAGACTCGCTCCAACTCCAACCGTATCCGCGTGGTACCGGTGGCGCCACCACGGGGCCTCATCTATGACGCCAACGGCGTGCTGCTGGCGGAAAACCGCCCAGTCTACAGTCTGGAAATTGTGCCGGAAGAGACCAAAGATCTCGAAAAAACCGCCGACCAGCTGATCACCCTGCTGGGTCTGCCGGAAGGCACCAAGGAGAAGTTCCTCGCCGAAGTGAAGCGCCAGCGCCGCTTCAAGCCGGTCCCCCTCTACGAGAAGCTGACCGAATATCAGGTAGCCCTCTTCTCGGTCAATCAGCATAACTACCCGGGCGCCAGCATCGAGGCCTACCTGAAACGCTACTACCCGTTTGGGGACACCCTCACCCACGCTTTGGGCTATGTGGCCAAGATCAATACCCGTGACGTGGAGCGCCTCGAGAAGGAAGAAAAACTCGCCAACTATGCGGCCACCAAGGATATCGGCAAGCAGGGGGTGGAGAAGTATTACGAAGATGAGCTGCACGGTGTGGCGGGCTATCAGGAGGTCGAGGTGAACAACCGCGGCCGGATTGTCCGCACCCTCAAGTTCCAGCCACCTATTCCGGGCAAGGATATCTACCTCAATATCGACGTCCGGATGCAGCTCAAGGCCCAGCAACTGCTGGCCGGCCAGCGCGGCGCCATCGTGATGATGGATCCGAGAACCGGCGCCATCATCGCCATGGAGTCGAGCCCGAGCTATGACCCCAACCTGTTCGTGACCGGCATCTCCAGCGCCAACTACTCGGCGCTCCTCAACGATCCGGCGCGGCCGCTGGTGAACCGCACCACTCAGGGCATCTATGCCCCCGCCTCCACCGTCAAACCCATGATGTCGGTAATGGGGCTCAACGAGGGGGCCATTACCCCGGGCTACCGCTATTTCGGCGGCCCGAGCTTCTCCATTCCCGGCACCACCAAGAAGTTTCGCGACTGGCGTCGCTGGGGACACGGCTGGCTCGATGTCTATCGCGCCATCGAGGTCTCGGCAGATACCTATTTCTACGATCTCGCCTATCGGGTCGGCATCGACAAGATCCACAGCTACATGACCAAGTTCGGCTTCGGTCAGTACAGTGGCGTCGACCTCTATGAAGAGACCAAGGGGGTCATGCCGTCCCGTGACTGGAAAATGGCCCGCTGGCGTCAGCCCTGGTATCAGGGGGACACCATCTCCATCGGTATCGGTCAGGGTTACTGGAGCGCCACGCCAATCCAGCTGGCCAAGGCGATCAGTATCCTGACCCAGAATGGCCACGATGTGACCCCGCACCTGCTCAAGAGCACCGCCTCCCAGGCGGGAGTGGTCGATGCACCGATCAACCCGAACATGGCGCTAAAAACCAAGAGCGACAGCTACTGGCAGGTGGCGCGGGAGGGGATGTGGCGAGTGATCAACGGCCACGAAGGTACCGGCCGTCGCGCTTTTGCCAACACCCCCTATGTGGCGGCAGGCAAGTCCGGCACCGCCCAGGTGGTCAACATGAAAGAGAATCAGGTCTACAACGCCAAAACCATGAAAGTGGAGCATCGCGACAATGCCCTGTTTGTCGCCTTTGCACCCTATGAAACCCCCAAGGCAGTCGTGGCACTGGTGCTGGAGAACGCCGGTGGTGGCAGTACCAATGCGGCCCCTGTTGCACGCCAGATGCTGGATGCCTATCTGCTGCCCCCTGATCCGCAACTGCCACCGGCACCGGAAAAGCCGTCCCAACCGAGTGAGGTCGCTCCCAATGAGTAATTCTGCCCGCCAGCAGAGCATCTGGTACAAGCTGCATATCGACTTGCCCCTGCTGCTCGGTCTGCTGGCCGTGATGACCCTCTCCATGGTGGTGCTCTACTCCGCCTCCGGTCAGGATATGGACTCCATCGTGCGCCAGCTGGTGCGCGGCGGCCTCGCCTTTGCCCTGATGATCGGCCTGGCCCAGCTGCCCCCTTCCCTCTACGCCCGCTGGTCGGTGCCGCTGTTCGCCGTGGTGGTGCTGATGCTGATTGCTGTGGACGTATTCGGCCACATCGGCAAGGGGGCCCAGCGCTGGCTCGATCTGGGCTTTATGAAGTTCCAGCCCTCCGAGGTGATGAAGCTCTCCATGCCGATCATGGTGGCTGCTTGGCTCAGTCGCCACTCGCTGCCACCCAAGTTCAGCCATGTGGTGATCGCCCTCATCATGGTGCTGCTGCCCACCCTGCTGATCGCCGCCCAGCCTGACCTTGGCACCTCCATTCTGGTGGCCGCCTCCGGCTTCTTCGTCATCTTCCTGGCGGGGCTCAGCTGGTGGCTGATCGGCTTGGCGGTCCTGCTGATGCTGGCCTTTATGCCGGTGCTCTGGTTCTTCCTGATGCACGACTACCAGCGCCAGCGGGTGCTGATGCTGCTCGACCCGGAGAAAGACCCGCTCGGCCGCGGCTACCACATCATCCAGTCCAAGATTGCCATCGGCTCCGGCGGCGTCTTTGGCAAGGGGTGGCTGCAAGGGACCCAGTCCCAGCTGGAGTTCCTGCCCGAGCGCCATACTGACTTCATCTTCGCGGTATTCAGCGAAGAGTTCGGTCTGGTGGGGGTTGCCCTGCTGCTGGTGCTCTACCTCTACGTCATCAGCCGCTGTCTGTTTATCTCGATGCAGGCCCAGAACAGCTTCGAGCGACTGCTGGGTGGTGCCATCACCCTCACCTTCTTCGTCTATGTGTTCGTCAACATGGGCATGGTGAGCGGCATCTTGCCGGTGGTAGGGGTGCCCCTGCCGCTGGTGAGCTATGGCGGCACCTCCATGGTGACCCTGATGGCCGGATTCGGTATCCTGATGTCCATCCAGACTCATAGAAGACTGCTCGCCTGATGAGACGGGTTGGATTGCTGCTCTCGCTCGCCACCACGATGGCGACCGCCGCCGTGGCGCCGGATCGGTTGGCCCTGCTCGCCGAACAGCAACAGGTGCCGCTGGCGGAGCTGCAGGCGGCCGTCGCCCGCGCCCAATTACGGCAGGAGGTGCTCGACACCATCAGCAAGCCGTGGGAGGCCAAACCCTGGCATCGCTACCGGCCGCTGTTTGTTACCCCGGATCGCATCCGTGACGGCCAGCAGTTCTGGCAGCAACATGCCGAGACACTGGCTCGCGCGGAGCAGACCTATCGGGTGCCCGCCTCGCTCATCGTGGCCATCATAGGGGTCGAGACCTTCTACGGTCGCCAGATGGGTCGTCATCCGGTGCTCGATAGCCTCTACACCCTGGGGTTCCACTACCCGGAGCGCAGCGACTTCTTTGCCAAGGAGTTTGCCCAGCTGGTGGTGCTGGCCAAAGAGGAAGGGTGGCAACTCGATACCCTCAAGGGCTCCTATGCCGGCGCCATGGGGATGGGGCAGTTCATGCCCTCCAGCTACCGCCACTACGCCGTCGATTTTGACGGGGATGGCAAGCGGGATCTGTTTGCCAACCCGGTCGATGCCATCGGCAGCGTGGCCAACTATTTTGCCCGCCACCAGTGGCGCTGGGGCGAATCCGTGGTGGAACCGGCCCAGATCGGGTTGATGGCAGTCGAACCTCTACTCAGGCCTGAGCCCGAGTTAACACAACAGTGGTCAGAACTGGCGGCGGCAGGGATTGAGCTCGCCACGCCGCTGGCCCCACAGACGCCGGTCAAGTTGCTGGCGTTTGCCCAAGCCGATGGACCGGAATACTGGGTCGCACGGCATAACTTTTATGTGATCACCCGTTACAATCGCAGCCCACTCTATGCGATGGCGGTGTATCAACTTAGCCAAGCCATTCAGGAAGCGTATGCATCTTCGTCACAAACTCCTCCCGCTCAGCCTGAGCTTGTTGCTGGCCGCCTGTAGCAGCCAGCCGGAACAGAGCGCCCCCGTCGAGCCGCAAGCACCGGTCAGCAAGCCACCCGTTATCGAGATCCCGCAAGCCACCGGCGCCATTCCGCGCCCCGAGCCCCTGAGTGCCAGCGGCAACCGGGACTACTGGATCGGCAAGCAGAAGCACGAGGTGTGGCGCGACATCAAACACTACAGCGAAGAGGGCACAGCCAGCTGGCTGTCGCCGGATCTGGACGGCCAGAAGACCGCCAACGGCGATGTGCTGGACAGCAAGCTGTTCAGTGCCGCCCACCGCAACCTGCCCATCCCGAGCTATGTGCGGGTCACCAATCTGGACAACGGGCTGGAGACCATAGTGCGGGTCAACGATCGCGGTCCCTTCAACAGCCCGCGCCTGATCGACCTCTCCTACGCAGCGGCCAAGCAGCTGGAGATGGTCGATAACGGTGAGGCCCGAGTACGGCTGGAGCTGATCAGCGACACCCCGGATCAGATGGTGATCATGGAGCCGATGAAGCCCATCGAAATGACTCCGACCACTCCGGCTGCGGCCTCGAACACGCTGTCGCAAGATGGCTTCCTGGGTGAACCGACGGCGCTGGCGATGGCCACTCCCGCCGCCGAACCCACTCCCGTCAAGGCGCCCGCGGCCACGCCCGCCAAAGCGGCACCTGTCAAGCCAGCTCCCGCCAAGACCGCAGCTCCTGCCAGCAGTGGTGATGGCAAGATGATCCAGGTACTGGCCAGCGGCTCCCGGGATCGGGCCGAGGCGATGGGCAAGGTGATGACCCAGCGTTACGGCGTGCCCTACCGGATCGATGCTCATGGCGCCATTTTCCGGGTGCTGATTGGCCCGGTCGCCGCCGACCAGCAGGCAAGTGTGCTGGAAAAAGTACGTCAGGGCGGGCTGGAACAGGCCTTTATCGTGCCCTGATCGCCCCCTTTTGCCGCGGATGTGACTAACCGCTTACTCACTGTCATCACGTCGTTTTATGGCGTGATGACAGGGAGTGATGGATAAAAAACCAGTTCTGATCGCCATCTCGGGCTATAACCTGCGGGCGCATCTGGTATAGTTAGGCCCGCATTTTATCCCCATCTGGCTCGCAGGAATTTCAAGATGTCCAAATTTGCCCGTTCAGTTCTTCTGGCCTCACTGATCAGCGTAACCGCCCAGGCCAATACGCCGGTGCCGACACCGACCCCGAATGCCATGCCCATGGTGGTTCCCGCCGCGCCGGAGATCTCCGCCAAGGCCCATATTCTGATCGACTACTACTCCGGTCAGGTGCTGGCCGAGCAGAACGCCGAAGAGCGTCTGCCGCCCGCCAGTCTGACCAAGATGATGACCTCCTACATCATCGGCCAGGAGCTGCTGAAGGGGAATATCAAGCGCACCGACATGGTGACCATCAGCCAGAACGCCTGGTCCAAGAACTACTCCGACTCCTCCAAGATGTTTATCGAGGTGGGCAAGCAGGTCTCCGTCGATGACCTGAACAAGGGCATCATCATCCAGTCCGGCAACGACGCCTGCGTCGCCATGGCCGAGTTCCTGGCAGGCAGCACCGACTCCTTCGCCAGCCTGATGAACAGCTGGGCCGCCAAGCTCGGCATGAACGACAGCCACTTCATGAACCCGCACGGTCTGGATGCGGAAGGTCACTACAGTACCGCTCACGATATGGCCCGTCTGGGTCAGGCGCTGATCCGCGACCTGCCGGAGGAGTACAAGATCTACTCCCAGAAATCCTTCGTCTTCAACGGCATCACCCAGCACAACCGCAACCGCCTGCTGTGGGATCAATCCCTGCAGGTGGATGGCATCAAGACCGGCCACGTCAGCCAGGTCGGCTATAACCTGGTCTCCTCTGCCACCAACAACGAAGGCATGCGCCTGATCGCCGTGGTACTGGGCGCCAGCAGTGAAGCCTCCCGCGCCGCCGAGAGCAAAAAACTGCTCACCTATGGCTTCCGCTTCTTCCAGAGCCTGACCCCGTACAAGGCAGGCACCGAGCTGGTCACCCAGAAGATCTGGATGGGCGACAAACCGGAAGTGAAACTGGGCGTCGACAAAGATGTCTCCGTGCTGGTCACCCGCGGTCAGGGCAACAACCTGAAGGCTGACTTCCAGCTCGACAGCGAGCTGAAAGCGCCGCTGGCCAAGGGCCAGCGCGTCGGTACCGTGTTCCTGAAGCAGGGCGACAAAGAGATCAAGCAGGTGCCGCTGGTAGCCCTGGAAGAGGTGCAGGAAGGTGGCTTGATGAGCCGTCTGTGGGACTACCTGGTACTGCTGGTCACCAGCTGGTTCAAGTAATCCAACGCACAATCCTCACCAAACAGCGGCGCCAACAGGCGCCGCTGCTGCCTGTGACCGGCAAAGGCAGTGAATAACCCTGTAAACTGCAGGTTCCGCCTTACCCTGATTTGTGGTAAAAAGCAGCACTTCCATCCTTGTCTGACCGATCCTGGCCTTGATCCCGGTCCGGGCAGCGCCCATATAGTTATGAGCCGTGCCCATATAGACTTGAAATGGCGGCCTCCACGGGCCATCGGCCACTAGCCATCCAAGATGAAGTCATCCAGGTGATGACGCAAAAGGTGAGTAAATGAATACCAAGTTTGATGAACTGCTGGAGTTTCCCTGCAAATTCCCGTTCAAGGTACTCGGCGTTGCCGACCCGGCACTGCCGGAAATGGTGGTTGAAGTGCTGCAGCAGCACGCCCCCGGCACCTACAGCCCGACAGTCCAGCCCAGCTCCAAGGGCAACTACCACTCGGTCCGCGTGACCGTGACTGCCCAGAGCAAAGAGCACATCGAAGCGATGTACCACGCCCTTGGCAAGATCGAGCTGGTGAAATACGTACTGTAATTTCTCTCTCGCCCCGTTCTGCGGGGCGACTGTTTTTGGCCGCAGCACGCCGCGAGGACGCCATGTCATCCCAGATCCCCGCCCAGTCCAGCCTGATTGTCAGGCAGCTGGGTCGCCGCCCCTACCAGCCGGTATGGGACGCCATGAAAGCCTTCACAGACAACCGCACCAGCGACACCCCGGACGAGTTCTGGGTGGTCGAGCACGATCCCGTCTACACCCAGGGTCAGGCCGGCAAAGCCGAACACCTGCTCAATCCGGGCAATATCCCGGTGGTGCAGAGCGATCGCGGCGGTCAGGTGACCTATCACGGCCCGGGCCAGCTGGTGCTCTACGTACTGGTGGATGTCCGCCGCTGCAAATTCTCGGTTCGCGAGCTGGTGACCGCGCTGGAGACAGCCATCATCAACACCCTCGCCAAAAGCGATATCCAGGCCTATGCCAAGGCCGATGCCCCCGGGGTCTATGTGAAAAATGACCTTGGCATGGAGGCAAAACTGGCCTCGCTGGGTCTGCGCATCCGCAAGGGGTGCTCGTTCCACGGGCTGGCCCTCAACATCAACATGGACATGACCCCCTTCCTGCACATCAATCCGTGTGGCTATGCGGGCATGGCCATGACCCAGACCAGCGCCCTGGGCGGCCCGCAGAGCGTGGCCGAGGCGCAATCCATTCTGGTGGCCGAGCTGGCTCGCCTGATTGGCTATCAAACAATAACAAACACCGAGAGTGAATCATGAGCAAACCCGTTCGTATGGAGCCGGGCGTCAAGCTGCGCGATGGCGACAAGATGGCCCTGATCCCGGTGAAATTCATGCCGGATCCCAACGAAGAACTCCTTCGCAAGCCGGACTGGATGCGGATCAAGCTGCCCCCCTCCAGCCAGAAGATCGAACACATCAAGAGCACCTTGCGCAAGAACAAGCTGCACTCGGTCTGTGAAGAGGCCTCCTGCCCCAATCTGGCGGAGTGTTTCAACCACGGCACCGCCACCTTTATGATCATGGGCGCCATCTGCACCCGCCGTTGCCCCTTCTGCGACGTGGCCCACGGCCGCCCGCTGGCACTCGATCCGGAAGAGCCGAAGAAGCTGGCGCTGACCATCAAGGAGATGAACCTCAAGTATGTGGTGATCACCTCGGTGGACCGCGACGATCTGCGCGACGGCGGTGCTCAGCACTTCGCCGACTGCATCCGCGAGATCCGCGAGCACAGCCCGCAGACCCGCATCGAGATCCTGACCCCGGACTTCCGTGGCCGGATGGAGCAGGCACTGGAGGTGTTCCGCGAGACCCCGCCGGATGTCTTCAACCACAACCTGGAAACCGCGCCGCGCATGTATCGCGTCGCTCGCCCGGGTGCCGACTACAAGTGGTCGCTGGAGCTGCTGCGCCGCATCAAGGAGATGCACCCCCACGTACCGACCAAGTCCGGTCTGATGATGGGCCTTGGCGAGACCAACGAAGAGATCGTCGAGGTGCTCAAGGATCTGCGCGCCCACGGCGTCAACATGCTGACCCTGGGTCAGTATCTGCAGCCGAGCCGCCACCACCTGCCGGTGAAACGCTACGTGCCGCCAGCAGAGTTTGACGAGCTGAAAGATGTCGCCATGGAGTTGGGCTTTACCCACGCCGCCTGTGGTCCTTTCGTTCGCTCCTCCTACCATGCTGATCTGCAAGCCAAGGGCGAAGAGGTCAAATGATCTCGCACGACAGAGAGGCCAAATAACCGCCTCCATCTCAATTAAAAAGAGCGCCTATTGGCGCTCTTTTTGTTGGTGTCACTGACCGTTGCGGCTTGATCTACTCATCAGCCGTGGTTGAAGATCCCCTGCTGATGCCAGCGTTGCAGTTGGGCCAGCACCCGGGTCTCTCGCGCCGTCCACTGGGGACAGGGCCCCGCCAACTGGGTCTTGTTGGTCTGCAGCGCCTCGTCGAGGGCAAACCAGCCGGGCACGAAGCCTAGGCGGATCTCGTAGGGCTGCGGCTGCGGGGCCACCAGCTGATCGCCAATCCGGCACAAGTAGTAGAGCGAGCGAATGCAGTAGGCATCGAACCCCGGCTCGCGGGCGGCGCGATATTCACGGGTCTCGCCAAGCAGGCCCCCCACTTCCCGCAGCTCGGCACCGCACTCCTCCAGCAGCTCGCGAGCGAGCGCCACATGGTGGCTCTCCCCCGCTTCAATGCCGCCCCCGGGGAACATCAGATCGCCGTTGACCCGGGAGTGAACGAGCAGCAGCTCATCGCCACGGGGCACCACGGCACGCACCGTGAGGCGCTCCAGAGTACGGCCATCGGTACGTACCTCGCCATGAACGAAAGAGAGATCGAACGGATTGGGCCAGCAGCTGGCCGGGGAGAACATCGTCATCACTGCCTCAGGGCCGGTAGTTGCCATGCTTGAGCTGCTCGACAATTTCGGCAGCCCGCACATCGTAACCATCCTGCTCTGTCTTGCTCAGGGTGTGGTAGATGCCAAAACGCTTGGCTGAGACCTCGGGGCTATCCTGAAACGACTCGCTCACCTTGCCCCACAGATAGGCCAGCCCGTACTGTTTCTGGCCCATATAGAGGGTGCTGAGGGAGGTGAACATGCGGCTGTTCACCTTGTCCCCCTCCTGATAGAGGGAGAGCCCGTGCTGCAGGGTGGCAATGGCCTTTTCCGGGTCGCTCTTGGCGTAGATACCACCGAGCGCCAGTTGCAGCTCGGGTTCATCCAGCGCCTTGGTACCTTCCAGCGCCATAAACTGCTGGCGAGCCAGCTCGTTGGTGTTGTTGGTCCAGTGCCAGAGCAGCAGGTAGGGATCTTGTGAATTGCGGGTCGCCGCATCGAGCTGGGCCAACTGATCCCCGGCCGCCAGCATGCCCTCGACCCTTGGACTCTTCTGCTCGCGGGCATTCTTGTATTCAATGCTGGTGGAGCGCTCGGCACATTTGAGATAGCGCTCAAGGTTGCGCATCAGCTCGTACTTGCGCCGATCCGTCCCCTCCTCCTTGAGATAGAAGCGACTGCGGATCACATCGGTACGCTCATAGCGACACCAGCCATCGTCCACCAGATCCTGGCAGAGCTCGGGATGATTGCCACAGATGTTGTGGATCCGATCGTCATTGCAGCCAGCCACGGCAAGGCCGACTGAAAGCATGATGAAGGTCTGTCGCAGGGGGAAATTGGCCATGGTTCACATCTTGTTGGTAACGCGGGTTGGTAACAACTGGCGCCTTTACGGGCCACCTCCGGCTAGCAAACCGGTTACATATCCATTACAATGCGCGCGCCATATAAGGCCGCGATTGCAGAATAATATAACGAAATATACACCCCTACACTGATCTGCATTCGACGAATTTTCTATTTACACCAACAACGTGAAATAAAGGATCTGGTCAATGACCCACGAGCACTACTTGCAAGCGTGGCAGGAGAGCCAGGAGCTCGCCGAAGCCATGCAGCCCTTGATTGGTCGCCTCTACCGACAACAAGGGGTCGAGATCACCCTCTACGGCCGCCCGCTGCAAAACGCCTCCACCATCGATATCCTCAAGGCCCACCGGGTCGTCCGCCGCCACCAGGGCGCCCCCCTCCCCATCCAGCAAAGCTTCCCCCTGCTTCAGGCCATCGTTGCCCTCAAACCCACCGCCGCCGAGGTTGACCTTGGCAAGCTGGCAGTCGGCTACTGGCAGGATCATCAGGATGAAGCGGGGATCGAGGACTATCTGCAAGCGCGACTGGCACAGGCCCTTGGCCGCAGCCAGATGCCGCAGCCGACCGACGTGGTGCTCTACGGCTTTGGCCGTATCGGCCGCCTGCTGGCCCGGCTGCTCATCGAGCGCACCGGCGCTGCCAATCCGCTGCGTCTGCGCGCCATCGTGGTACGCGGTGGTCGTGACGGGGATCTGGAAAAACGCGCCAGCCTGCTGCGCCGCGACTCGGTGCATGGCCCCTTCAACGGCTCCATCGAGGTGGATGTGGAACGCAGCGCCATCATCGCCAACGGCACCTTCATTCAGGTGATCTACGCCAATAGCCCGGCCGACATCGACTACACCGCCTACGGCATTCACGATGCGCTGATCGTCGACAACACCGGCGTCTGGCGTGACGAAGCAGGCCTCTCCGAGCACCTGAAAGCGCGCGGTGCTGGCAAGGTGCTACTGACCGCCCCCGGCAAAGGGGAGATGAAGAACGTGGTGTTCGGGGTCAACCATGAGGTGATAGGCCCGGATGACAGGATCATCTCCGCCGCCTCCTGTACCACCAACGCCATCACCCCGGTGCTCAAGGTAATGCAGGAGCGATTCGGCATCCGCCACGGCCACGTGGAGACGGTCCACTCCTACACCAACGATCAGAACCTCATCGACAACTACCACAAAGGCGAGCGCCGCGGTCGCAGCGCCGCCCTCAATATGGTGATGACCAGCACCGGCGCCGCCAAGGCGGTGGCCAAGGCGCTGCCGGAACTCAAGGGCAAGCTGACCGGCAACGCCATCCGGGTGCCGACCCCCAATGTGTCGCTGGCGATTATCAATCTGTCGCTGGAGCAGGCCACCGATCGGGAGAGCCTCAACGCCTATCTGCAGCAGATGGCGTTAAGCTCGGCCCTGCACCGCCAGATCGACTTCAGCGCCAGCACCGAGCTGGTCTCCTCCGACATGGTGGGTTCCCGTTATGCGGGCATCGTCGACTCCCAGGCGACCATCGCCGAGGGGGATCACTGTGTGCTCTACGTATGGTATGACAACGAGTTCGGGTACAGTTGTCAGGTAGTGCGGGTGATGGAACAGATGGCTGGCGTAGTCCGCCAGGATCTGCCTGCATAGACCGATAGAGTCTACCTGCATGACCCGTCAGATCCCGCAGTTTATGGCTCAATAGTTCAAGGAGAAGGCCGGATGTCGTTTCAACAGGGTGAGTTTTTACAAGCTATCAGGCAGATGCCACAAGAGGTGTACGAGCGGCTCAAGACCGCAGTCGAGCTGGGCAAGTGGCCCGATGGCAAGCCCCTGACCGACGAGCAGAAGGCCACCTCGCTGCAGGCGGTGATGGCTTGGCAGGCGATGCATCTCGACAATCCCGAGCATATGAACATCGGTCGTGACGGCGAGATCGTGATGAAGAGCAAGAGTGAGCTCAAGAGGCTGTTTCGTGATGAAAATCAGCCGGTTGAGGAAGAGATAGTGCGGGTCAATCTCAACCACTGAGACCGCTCGCCATCCCGTCTCGCGGCGGCCAGTCGAATAGCGATAGTGCGATACATAGTTCGATAAATAGCAAAGAGGGGAGCCATAATGGCTCCCCTCTTCTAAACTACTCTTCCACCAAGTGTTCAACCTTTACAGCACAATAACCTCATCACTAAAGCTGTCAGCAACACGTTGGCCATGGCAGAGCACAGAATAAACAGAACAATTGAGTAATCTCTTTTGGGTCTGCAAGTGTTCGATAAAATCCTCCGAAAGAACGCAATCCCCATCAGAAATCATCAAAATATCAGCTTTTTCGTAGCCCTTATCTTGCCCGATGATTTCACAGGCTCGCTTCATAGGCGTCTCGTAATCGGTACCCCCTCCAAAACCCTGCCGCAAGAAGTGAAGCAGACCTGCGGCATTATTCTCCTCGGTCATCGCAAATTCTCTTACCTCTCCGCTATCGCCAAAGAGCAAGATATGTAAAGAGCGCCGCTCTTGCCGCAGGATTGCCGACACAGCCAACAATAATGCCCTGGCTTTTAATAGCGCTGTTCCATTCATGCTACCGGATGTATCCAGACAGGCCACCACAGGCCCTGTTCTTTTTTGCTCCAATTCCAGCTGTTCACCCGAAGTAAAAGTGGTTCCCTGCAACTCATAGGTCATCAGGTTTTGCTCCAAAAAACGGGCGTAGAACAGAGTTTCCAGCGCCTCATCTTCCAGATTGACCAACTCAGTAGGAAGCAAACGAGCCAGATCATCACTACGGTGAGTACCGTGTACCTCACTCTTGCTCGCCTGAGGGAGCCGGGCCTGTTTTTTCTTCTCTTCCGAAATATAGGCGCGACCCATCTTATGAGTTAACTCTTTAATGGCATGATTTTGCTGTAGCTGCTTGGCGAGTGGCTCGATATCATCCTTACATAGCTTGAGATCGTTATACGAGAAATTGGCACCGGAACAAGCTAACAATAAGGGTTTGGACTTTTCATAGGTTGTATCTATATCGCCCAATATCTGACCATAACCAGCCAACTTTTTACGCATCTCGTCAGGGATTTCCTCATCGGCCAGCTCTGCCTCATAAGCTTTACACTCTGCCAACTCTGCACGAAGAGCGGCAATCATCTCCTCATTAAGAGGCTGGTTTTTAAGGTGTTCCTCCTGTTCCTGCCAGTCCGGTTCCGGGGTAGGATTATCCGCCAGCGAGTCATCCCAGTCCCATAATCTCCATTTGGTTGCCCCCAACTTGTATCTGGCTGACTCTTTAAGCGCTTTGATGGTCGGTTCCCAGCTCTCGTCAATGATATTCACTGTTGATAACAGGCTATTAAACCAAGAAGAACCTCTATTTTTGGGCGAATGTTTGACACATCGGGCAGAAAAAACATGGCAATTCGCAAATACCAGCCCATAAAAACCACGGTCGCCAATATGACTCACAGCCTTGTCCGCCACCACCTCACAACCAACTGCTCCGTCCCCATCACAGGATACATAGATCTTGCGACCCAGTGTACTTTTGGAGGTGAAACTGGCTGGATCACAGCGCTTTACCGTACTCTCTCCAATATCTGTAACTTCAATATTTGAGATCTCTCCCTCACCGATATAAATACCAGAATGTTCTGCGAAGAATCCAAGATCGCTATAAAGCACACTACCTGGTTGTGGCGTCACCTGATCACGAAAATTGCTGTCAATAAAGTATTTGATACCCTTTATCCCGAGTGGAATTGCAGCGGTAACACCGCTGATGCCTCGCCATAATGAGCTGGCTATGCCAGTTAATAGACCGAACATAGAGCCCCTTATACCCAGAGATTGGCATTCATCTGCTGTATTAACAGATCAATTTTATCTGACTCGGATATCTCATCATCTATCGGATTACTAACAGCTTCTACTCCAACGAATTTCAGTCTGGGGCTATTTTTTTGACTATCCCATTGCCAAACATTGTTAAAATCCCAGCCTAATGTATGTTCGAATACAAACTGTTTAAAAAGAAGCGAAGGTATTTTTTTACCATCTTTACCATTTGCATCATCTACACGTCCCCAGAGCTCTAGAATATCTATGGAAATGTTGTTAAATGATTTCAAACTAGGTTTTACTCCTGAAACAAACCCATACATAGCATTATGATTACCATTATAAGACTTTATTAAACCACAAGCATTGGAATTTATCTCTACATTAGAATATTCAGCAAAAAAAACAGAATCTAAGTATTTTGAGCCTTTGCATTCACCTTCGATAAAGCAACGTGATATAATGCTATTATTGCATATGTTGGCAACATATCCGACTGAACTAAAGCTTGAAAAATCACAACCATCTAGGATGAATGCACAGTCAAATATTTTACTATCATCAACACGCTTACTAAGTTTAGGGAGCGCTACAAAGGAAGAATTTCCAGATATGATGCAAAATGAAACCTTACAATTATTTAGTCTATTTTTGCTTAAGCTACTATTTATATGGCACCAACTAACTTCACTATGCTCCAAAACATCCAAAAACATTATTCCATCTATATTGCAATAGCTAACTTTGCTGTTGCTGGCCATATTCGCCAAAGAACTTCCTGTTACATCTAAATTTTTAATAACTGAGCCTGACTGTATTGAATTAAATATTGCCCCCTTATTATCTAGTCCTTTAATCGAGAATCCACCACCATCGTAAAAACCTTTAAAGTCTATAGGTGTCCATGAACTTAGCACCGACAAATCAATGTTTGACACTTGCTTAAAGAAATATTCTTTTTGACTGACATCTGGATTTGAGAGAAGGAAAAAATGTTCAATGCAAGATATTTCAATCGGATCTTCTTCTGTCCCGTTACCATATAACCCCGAGCTAATGCTAGAACGATGTTTGTTACATGTGTCATCACAACTGTTGAGGAGATTTGATATCATTAGACTTGAGCTATCATTCCCATTTTTAGGTACTGGATAGCTTACACTTCTTAGAGTATTGAAAACTAATTCTTTAACCTTCCCAATATTATCTGGGTGTGCCCATAAGCAGTGTCGCAGTAAAATTAAATCTGATAGATTTACTTCATCTCGGTCATTTGTCAATGCTGATACTTGTAGCAGGTGAATAGTTTTTACCAAACGACGATCAGATAATCCCTCTCTACGATCATCTTTAAAAATTTCATGGTATTTTCGCCAAATATTCAGAACCACACTCTGAATTAATTCAGATATCTTTACACTTGCAATCTTTTTATCCAGTTCGGCTAATTCCACCAATGTCAATTGATTAAACAGGTCCATGCGTCTACCTTCTCCCAAGGTAAACAGCTTATGCAAATTATCTTCGCTCACATAGTTAACGAAGCTACGCAGCAAAAATCGGTCATACAGAGCCCCCAGTTCCTCTTGACCAGTTGGCAGTTCGTTTGACGCTGCGATCAGGCTGCGTAGCGGTACCCTCTGCACTGATGCACCATTGTGATAGATACGTTCGTTAAGAATGGTCAGCAAAGCATTAAGAATGGAGGAACTGGCTTTAAATATCTCATCGAGAAAAGCAACCTGCACCGATGGCAGATATCCAGCCGTATTGCGCTCAAAACGATCCTCTTTCAGCTTGGAGATGGAGAGAGGGCCAAAGATCTCCTCGGGAGTTGAAAATTTTGTCAGGAGATATTCAAAATGACTGGCCCCCTCTTTGTCATCATCCTTAAGCGCCTTGGCGACCTGACGAGAAATAAGGCTCTTTGCCGTTCCCGGTGGGCCCACCAGCAGGATGTTCTCTCCCGCCAGCAACGAGAGCAATGCTAGTTTCATCGCCTCATCGCGCTCCACCAATCCTTCGTTAAGCTGTGCCAACAGGGCTACCAGTTTGTGTTTGATCTCGAGCATCTGCCGTTTCGTCCTTCATTATTCAGTCACGTGCTAACCACGCCGAAAAATAGATTCAAATTAACCCCAGCGGCACAATCTAGCATGAACATCGCCAATGAGCAGGACCTCGAGCATTGTTATGTGCTCTGTATCAAATGGAAAAGCATATTTTTCAGTTAGATACTGTGCCGACTATGCTGATTCAGCGAACAACTGATTCATGATTGGTAAAAACAAGAAGGGAGCCATAATGGCTCCCTTCTTGTTTATCCATACCTCACCTAAGCATCAGGGAGTCAGCTCCCCACGCAGGGACTGCTGCATCAACTCGCGAATCCGGTGGGAAGGCAAGTCCTGGCTCAGCAGGAAGTGGAGCTTGGTGAGTGCCGCTTCGGCGGTCATGTCAAAGCCCGAGATCACCCCGGCCCGCGACAGGGCGTTGCCGGTGGCATAGCCCCCCATGTTGACCTTGCCGTGCAGGCACTGGCTCAGGTTGACGATGATGACGCCGCGGGCCGAAGCCTCGGAAAGCAGCGCCAGCATGGCCGGGTTCTGCGGCGCATTGCCAACCCCGAACGACAGCAGGATCAGCGCCTTCACCGGCTGTTGCAGGATATTGGCGATCACCTCGCTGGAGATCCCCGGATAGAGGGTCACCACGCCGATGGGTTGGGGGGTGATGTCGTGCAGCACCAGCGGCCGCTCGGACGGCACGCCCAACTCGCCCGCCTCCAGCGAGATGGCGATCCCGGCATTGAGCAGCGGCGGATAGTTGGGCGAATCGAAGGCGTGGAAGCCGTCGGCGTGCACCTTCTTGCTGCGGTTGCCGCGATAGAGCTGGTTGTTGAAGAACAGCGTCACCTCGTGGATCGGGTAGTTGGCCGCGATATAGAGGGCGTTGAGCAGGTTCTGCTGACCGTCGGAGCGCAGCTCGGCCAGCGGGATCTGGGAGCCGGTGATGATGACCGGCTTGTGCAGGTCTTCCAGCATGAAAGAGAGCGCCGAGGCGGTGAACGACATGGTGTCGGTGCCATGCAGGATCACGAAACCATCGTATTTCTCGTAGTTGTCTCGAATGTCCTCGGCGATGCGCTGCCAATCCGCTGGCGTCATGTCGGAGGAGTCGATGAGGGGCGCATATTCGTGGATATGGTAATCCGGCATCTCGGGGCGGTGGAACTCGGGCATCCGCGCCAGACAGTCTTCCATAAAGCCCGCCATCGGCACGTAGCCGTGATCGGAACGCTGCATCCCTATGGTGCCGCCTGTGTAGGCAATGTAGATAGACTTCTTCACACCCTCTCCTCTTGATGAAGTGAACACCGCCAAAACATGAACCATGTCGGGGTGAACCACAATGTCAACGCCCGCCAGCGCCTCTGCGTGCAGCGGAAACCGGCGAATTATAGAGACTGGCGCCCCAAATGACAGCCGTTCCATGCACCCTTTTCGGCTTTTCTGCCCTCTACCCACATAGTGTTAAATGTCACAATAAACGACTAAAACGAGCATTAATACGACAAAGATGGAATTAAACGATGCTTTTTGCTACAATCCGCCGGATTTTACTAAAATCTCATCTGGATGCCTGAGCATTTCAGGCCCGCACAAGCCCCATCTTTCCTGGGGCGGGGAGATGTTTCCCCTTCTTTGCTGGCACATAAGCCACACTGTTTTCATCCCGGCTGAATCTGTAAGTCTTTTGCTATGAAAGACACAGCCAATCAACATGGGAGTACTGAATGTTACAACTTGATTCCTACGCAACGCTGGTCGCTGCCACTCTGGTATTGCTGCTTGGCCGGGTGTTGGTTACCCGAGTCGGGCTGCTGCGTACCTTCAACATCCCCAAACCGGTAGCCGGCGGCCTGGTGGTCGCGCTGGTACTGCTGCTGCTGCGCTCCACCCTGCAGATGGAGCTGCAATTTGATACCAGCCTGCAAACCCCGCTGATGCTGGCCTTCTTCGCCTCCATCGGTCTCTCCGCCGATCTCGCCAGCCTGAAACGCGGCGGCAAGGCGGTGGTTACCTTCCTGATGGTGGTCACCGGCCTGCTGCTGGTACAGAACAGTCTGGGTGTCGGTCTGGCGACCCTGCTCGGTCTGGATCCCCACATGGGGCTGCTGGCCGGCTCCATCACTCTCTCCGGCGGCCACGGCACCGGAGCGGCCTGGAGTGCCACCTTCTCCGAGAAGTACGGCGTGCAATCCGCCGCCGAGCTCGCCATCGCCTGTGCCACCTTCGGTCTGGTGCTGGGCGGCCTGATCGGTGGCCCGGTGGCTCGCTATCTGGTGAAGAAAGTGCAGGTGCCCGGTGAGGAGCACAATCAGGATGAGGCCCCCCAGGGCTTCGAAATGCCGGATATGGAGCGCCCCCTCACCACTTTCAGCGTTATCGAAACGCTGGCATTGATCGCCATCAGCCTCAAGGGAGGCGAGCTGCTCTCCGCCTCGCTCAAAGGGGGCGCCTTCGAGCTGCCGATCTTTGTCTGCGTGCTGTTTGTCGGCGTGCTGCTGCGCAACGTCCTGACCCTGCTGAACTGGCATGAGGTGAGCGATCGCGAGGTCTCCCTGCTGGGCAACGTCAGCCTGTCGCTGTTCCTCGCCATGGCACTGATGAGCCTGAAATTGTGGGATCTGGCCAGCCTGGCCCTGCCCATCTTCATTCTGCTGGCCGCCCAGACCGTAGCGATGGCGCTCTACGCCATCTTCGTCACCTTCCGGGTGATGGGCAAAAATTACGATGCAGCCGTGCTGGCGGCGGGTCACTGTGGCTTTGGCCTCGGGGCCACCCCGACAGCCATCGCCAACATGCAAGCCATTACCCAGCGCTTCGGACCCTCCCACCTGGCGTTTCTGGTGGTGCCCATGGTGGGCGCCTTCTTTATCGACATCATCAACGCCATGGTGATCAAGCTGTTTATGGCGATGCCGTTCCTGTAATTCCCTTTCCGTCAGACGTATATGATCAGAGCCCACCTTTCGGTGGGCTCTTTGCTTGCTCTCTACTCACCAGCTGACGCAGGCAGAGCCGGGGCTCGTATCCGCCACCAGGGTGACCCGCGAGCAACCTAAACAGCCCGAAATCACCAAGCCCGCACTCCCCCGAACAACAAAAAGCCCCGCACTCGACAGAGGGCGGGGCTTTTTTATGTCAGCCGGAACAGGCTGAGAGATGCACCTTACAGGATAAAGGTCGACACCTGCTGGTTCAGGTCAGCAGCACGCCCTTTGAGGCTGTGGGCCTGATCCAGATCGCGCATGGCGGATGCGGTGATCTCGTCACTCACATCCTTGATGGCGGTGGTGTTCTGGGTGATCTCGCCGGTCACCTGAGTCTGCTCCTCGGCGGCGGTGGCGATCTGGCCCGCCATGTCGGAGATGAGGGAGATGGCGCTGGTGATCTCTTCCAGCGCGCGCACCGCCTGATCGGCATCCTGCACGCTGTTGTCCGCCAGCCCCTGACTGGTCTGCATCAGGCTCACCGCGCGGGCAGTGGTCTGTTGCAGGGTCTCGATGGTGGACTGGATCTGCTGGGTGGAGTCCTGGGTACGGCGCGACAGTACCCGCACCTCGTCAGCGACCACCGCAAAACCACGCCCCTGCTCACCGGCACGGGCCGCTTCGATGGCTGCGTTCAGTGCCAGCAGGTTGGTCTGCTCGGCAATCCCCTGAATGGTGGAGAGGATGCTGGTGATGGCCTGCGCGTGGCGGCTCAGCTCACCGATCACCTCGGTCGCCTGCCCTACCTCTTCGGCCAGACCATTGATGGACTGGCGGGTCTTGTTGACCAGCATCTTGCCCTGCTCACTGCTCTGGGCAGATTGCTGGGCAGCGGCGGCGGTGTTCTCGGCGTTGCCGGCGATCTCCATGGTGGCGCTCGCCATCTCGGTGACCGCAGTGGCGACCATGGTCACCTCCTGCTGCTGACGCTGCAGCTCGTCCACCGCGGCCTGATTGGTCACCAGACTGCGCTCGGCATCGGCGTTCAACTCGTTGGCCAGCTGGCGGATATTGCCGATCAGCTGATGCTGGCTGCCGACGAAACGGTTGAAGCTGTTGGCCAGTTGGCCCACTTCGTCGTTGGCGTCGATCTTGATGCGCTGGGTCAGATCGCCGTTGCCATCGGCAATGCGGGCCAACGCCAGGGATACCTTGGTGAGCGGGCCAAGCAGCATGCTGACCAGCCAGGAGATAGCGAGGATGCTGCCCACCAGCACCAGCAGCGCCATCCCCAGCTGGGTCATCAGCAGGGAGGAGAGCGGCGCTTCCAGCGCGGCCTTGTCCAGCACCAGCACCAGTTCCCAGTCTGTGTCGGGGATATCAACCGCCCACAGCAGCTTGTCGCGACCTTCATTGTCAAAATAAGCTGGCACCAGCTCCTTGCTCGACTTGCTCTGCTCGATCAGCGCGTTGGTCAGATCATTGTCGATCTCGCTGGCCGGTTTCATCGCCTTGGCGGCATCCTTGTAGGCGATGATGGTGCCATCCTTGTGCATCATGATGGCGAAGCCATCCGCAGGCAGCTGCATCTTGGTCACGTCTTCCACCAGCGAGGCGATGGAGAGGTCACCACCGACAACCCCGCCAGAAACCGGCTGGGCCAGGGTCACCACCATGATGTTGTAAGCCACATCGAGATAGGGTTTGGTGACAATCAGGCCACCTTTGCTCATCGCCTCCTGATACCAGCCACGAGAGCGCGGGTCGTAGCCATCGCGGTTGATGGAAGGATCGGAGTCATTCATCTTGCCGCTGCTCTCACCGAAATAGGTGAGCTGGAAACGGCCGGAAACTTGTGCCTGTTGCAAGGCATTGAGGGGTTCGGCACCGGCCTTGTTGCCGAGCGCCTGGATCACGTCGCGACGGGCTGCGAGCCAGTCGCTGACACGCTCGG
Organism: Aeromonas sp. R3-1; assembly: GCF_040908345.1. Lineage (NCBI taxonomy): Bacteria > Pseudomonadati > Pseudomonadota > Gammaproteobacteria > Aeromonadales > Aeromonadaceae > Aeromonas > Aeromonas sp. R3-1. Next base: position 19,796 of record NZ_JBFODN010000109.1, on the reverse strand, counting down.
CCTGCTGGGTACCCAGCCGTTGCAACTGCTCCTGGCTGCCTTGCAGCAACAGGGACTTCTGGCTGCTATAGCTCTGCCAGGAGAGCAACAAAATCACCAACGAAAGGGCGATCACCACTGACAACAGTATCTTCTGCTTGAGTGACAGGTTTTTCATCATGTGTTCTTCTTATTGAGGTGAGGAGCGGGTTTTTCCCTAAATTGCACAACACTACACGTAGTCATTAGCGACCCGAATGGCCAAAACTGAACCTGAAAATGGGTCTGCGGGCGATATTTTCTACCGAGGTGGAGAAAAGTGCACCAGAAATTGACGGCATGAGCCGCACAAGCCAAGGCAACCCTGTTTATTCCTTCCACAATTGGCTAGAATATCCCGTTTTTAAATCACATCGACCCTGAGAGTTTTCACGATGTTCGAAGTTAATCCCGTATTAAATAAACTTAAGGAGCTGTCTGAGCGGACCGAGCTTCTTAGGGGGTACCTTTGACTATGACGCCAAGAAAGAGCGTCTAGAAGAGGTCAACGCCGAGCTGGAACAGCCGCACGTATGGAATGAACCCGAGCGCGCACAGGCGCTGGGCAAAGAGCGCGTTGCGCTGGAAAACGTGGTCGGCACCATCGACACCCTGACTCAGGGCGTGGATGACGTCGAGATGCTGGTGAGCCTGGCCGTGGAAGGGGAAGACGAAGAGACCTTCAACGAAGCCATCGCCGAATCCGAACAGCTGGAAGCCAAGCTGGTGGATCTCGAGTTCCGCCGCATGTTCTCCGGTCAGCACGACGGCTCCGACTGCTATATCGATATTCAATCCGGCTCCGGTGGTACCGAAGCACAGGATTGGGCCAACATGGTACTGCGCATGTACCTGCGCTGGGGCGATGCCCACGGCTACAAGCCCGAGCTGATTGAATGCTCCGAAGGCGACGTGGCTGGTATCAAATCCGCCACCATCAAGTTCACCGGCGAATATGCGTTCGGCTGGCTGCGTACCGAAACCGGCGTACACCGTCTGGTTCGCAAGTCTCCGTTCGATTCCGGTGGCCGCCGTCACACCTCCTTCTGTTCTGTGTTCGTCTACCCCGAGATCGACGACGATATCGATATCGAGATCAACCCGGCGGATCTGCGGATCGACGTCTACCGTGCCTCCGGTGCCGGTGGTCAGCACGTTAACCGAACCGAATCCGCGGTGCGTATTACCCACGTTCCGACAGGTGTCGTGGTACAGTGCCAGAACGACCGTTCCCAGCACAAAAACAAAGACCAGTGTATGAAGCAGCTGAAAGCCAAGCTCTACGAGCTGGAAATTCAGAAGCAGAACGCTGAGAAACAAGCCCTGGAAGAGACCAAGTCTGATATCGGTTGGGGCAGCCAGATCCGTTCCTATGTGCTGGATGACTCCCGTATCAAGGATCTGCGCACCGGCGTCGAAACCCGTAATACCCAATCGGTGCTCGACGGTGACTTGGACAAGTTTATCGAAGCCAGCCTGAAATCAGGTCTGTAAACAAGCAGGAATCACCATGTCTGAACAAACCATCACTCCGGAAGTCGACCAAACTCTCGAACTCAACAACGAGATGACCGAGCGTCGTTCCAAGCTGGCCGCCCTGCGCGCCCAGGGTAATCCTTTCCCCAACGACTTCCGTCGCGACAGCCTCTCTGGCGATCTGCACGCAGAGTTCGACGACAAAAGCGCCGAGGAGCTGACGAGCCTGGGTAAACGGGTGAAGATTGCCGGTCGCATCATGACCCGCCGGATCATGGGCAAGGCTTCTTTCGCCACCCTGCAGGACATGGCCGGCAAGATCCAGGTCTACGTCACCCGTGACGACCTGCCGGAAGGTTTCTACAACGAGCAGTTCAAGAAGTGGGATCTGGGCGACATCGTGGGTGTCGAAGGTACCCTGTTCAAGACCCAGACCGGTGAGCTCTCCGTTCACGTTTCCGATATCCGCCTGCTGACCAAGGCGCTGCGTCCGCTGCCCGAGAAGCACAAAGGCCTGACCGACCAGGAAGCTCGCTGCCGCCAGCGCTACCTGGATCTGATCGCCAACGAAGAGTCTCGCAAGACCTTCATGATCCGCACCCAGGTGGTTGCCGGTATCCGCAAGTTCTTCAACGAAAAGCGCTTCATGGAAGTGGAAACCCCGATGATGCAAGTCATCCCGGGTGGTGCCTCCGCGCGTCCGTTCGTCACTCACCACAATGCGCTGGACATCGACATGTACCTGCGTATCGCTCCGGAGCTCTACCTGAAGCGTCTGGTGGTTGGTGGTTTCGAGCGTGTCTACGAGATCAACCGCAACTTCCGTAACGAAGGTATCTCGGTTCGTCACAACCCCGAGTTCACCATGATCGAGTTCTACATGGCCTACGCCGACTACATCGATCTGATGGACCTGACCGAAGAGCTGCTGCGCACCCTGGCGCAGGACATCCTGGGCGACACCAAGATCCGTTACGCCAAAGAGGGCGAAGAGGGCCTGACCATCGATTTCGGTCAGCCGTTCCAGCGCCTCACCATGGTCGAGTCCATCCTGAAGTTCAATCCGGATGTGACCCTGGATGATCTGGCTACCCTCGAGAGCGCCAAGGCCGTTGCCAAGCGTCTGCACATCGAGCTGATGAAGGGTTGGGAGCTGGGCCACGTGATCACTGCGATCTTCGAAGAGACCGTGGAACACATGCTGCTGCAACCGACCTTCATCACCGAGTACCCGGCCGCCGTTTCTCCGCTGGCTCGCCGCAACGACGTGAACCCGGACGTAACCGACCGCTTCGAATTCTTCATCGGTGGCCGCGAGCTGGCCAACGGCTTCTCCGAGCTGAACGATGCAGAAGATCAGGCCAAGCGCTTCCAGGATCAGGTTGATCAGAAAGAAGCAGGCGACGACGAAGCCATGTTCTACGACGCCGACTTCGTTACCGCGCTGGAGCACGGTCTGCCGCCGACTGCCGGTCAGGGTATCGGTATCGACCGTCTGGTGATGCTGTTCACCAACAGCCACACCATCCGCGACGTCATTCTGTTCCCGGCCCTGCGTCCGCAGAAATAAGGTTCATGCCCGCCGGGATCCATCCCGAGCGCGATAGCTTGAAAACGCCCCGCAACAGCGGGGCGTTTTTCTATCTTCTTTACCGCCAAATCACTTTATAAATTCAATAATGGAATAAAGAAGATGTTTTTATTCTTTGTTGTTATCCAACACGCCCTTTAATCTGGCCAAAAATCAGACCATGGAAGACGCGTGTGATGCAATTGAAGGATTCCCCATTCAACCTCTCCCCCCTCTCTGACGAGCAACAACGTCAGCTGGGTCAGGTACTCTCGACCCTCAATACCCAGCAACTGGCTTGGGTGAGCGGATATCTCTACGGCCTCTCCCAGAGCGGTCACCAAGGCGTTGCAACCAGCGCCGCCGTGGCTGCGCCCAGCGGCAGCCTGACCATTCTCTACGGCTCCCAGACCGGCAACGCCAAAGGTGTCGCCACTGCCATCAAGGCGCAGGCAGAGGCCCGCGGCCTCCCCGTCACCCTTGCGTCGATGGCCGACTACAAACCCAAGCAGCTCAAGAAAGAGAGCCATCTGCTGGTGGTAGTGAGCACTTACGGGGAGGGTGAACCACCGGAGAGCGCCGTCGATCTGTTCGAGCAGCTTAAAAAAGGCAAGCTTGGCAAGCTGGACGGGCTCAAGTTCGCGGTACTGGGGCTGGGTGACAGCTCCTACGAATTTTTCTGCCAGACCGGCAAAGATTTTGACGACTTCCTCGCCAAAGCAGGAGCCGAGCGCATTTATGAGCTCGCCAGCCTCGATGTGGATTATCAGGATGCAGCCAAGAGCTGGAGCGAACAGGCGCTCAATGCCATTGCAGCGACGCTCTCTATCGGTGCTGCCAGCAGCGTAGCCAGCGCGGTGCAGCAGGCGGTTGGCCACAGCCAATACAGCAAGGAGAACCCCTTCCCTGCCCGCCTGTCGGTCAATCAGAAGATCACCGGCCGAGATTCCACCAAGGATATCCGCCATATCGAGATCAATCTGGCCGACTCAGGCCTCACCTATCAGCCGGGGGATGCCCTCGGTGTCTGGTTCGATAATGACGCCGAACTGGTGGGCGAAGTGCTGGCCCTGACCAGCCTATCCGGCGATGAAGCCACAGCCCACGGCACCTTGCGCGCCGCACTGACCGGTCACTTCGAACTGACCCGGCTGCACGGCGGCTTTATCACAGGACTCGCTGATATATCGGAGAACGCAGCGCTCAAAGATCTGGCTGGCGACAAGGCCCAGGTCAATGCACTGGTCGCCTCTGCCCAAGTGGTGGATGTACTGAAACGGTTCCCGACCGCGCTAACGGCCGAGCAGCTGGTTGGCCTGCTGCGACCCCTCACCCCGCGCCTCTATTCCATCGCCTCCGCCCAGAGCGAGGTGGAAGAGGAGGTACACCTGACCGTCGGCGTGGTGCGCTACCCACAGGAAGATGGCACAGTGCGCAGCGGCGCCGCCTCCTCCTATCTGGCGGATCGGCTGATTGAGGATGGCGAGGTGCGGGTGTTTGTCGAGCACAACGACAACTTCCGCCTGCCGCAAAACCCCAACACCCCCGTCATCATGGTGGGTCCGGGCACCGGTATCGCCCCCTTCCGCGCCTTTATGCAGGAGCGGGAAGCTCAAGGGGCCGAGGGCAAGAACTGGCTCTTCTTCGGCAACCCCCACTTCACCCAGGATTTCCTCTATCAGGTGGAGTGGCAGCGTTATGTGAAATCGGGGCTGCTGTCGAAGATCTCCCTGGCCTTCAGCCGGGAGCAGGCCAACAAGATCTATGTGCAGGACCGCTTGCGTGAGGCAGGGCTTGAACTCTACCAGTGGCTGGAAGCTGGCGCTCACTTCTATGTGTGTGGCGACGCCAACAAGATGGCCAAGGATGTACAGGAGGCCCTGCTGGATGTAATTGCCGAACACGGTCACAAGAGCCGTGAGGAAGCAGAAGAGTATTTGAGCGAATTGCGTCGTGCCAAACGTTATCAAAGGGATGTCTATTGATGAGCAAACAACCTCTTTCTCACCCAAAAGCGGGACCGGTCGAAGGGCCGCTGGCCGACAACGAGCGCCTCAAGCGCGAGAGCAACTTCCTGCGCGGCACCATAGAGCAAGATCTGCAGGACCCGCTCACCGGCGGCTTTAACGGCGACAACTTCCAGCTGATCCGCTTTCACGGCATGTACCAGCAAGATGACCGCGACATCCGCCCGGAGCGCGCCGCCCAGAAGCTGGAGCCGCTGCACAACGTCATGCTGCGTGCCCGCCTGCCGGGTGGGATCATCACCCCGGCCCAGTGGCAGATCATCGACAAGTTCGCTGAAGAGCACAGCCTCTACGGCAGCATCCGCCTGACCACCCGTCAGACCTTCCAGTTCCACGGGGTCTTGAAGCGCGACATCAAGCTGATGCACCAGACCCTCAACAGCACCGGTATCGACAGTATTGCCACCGCGGGCGACGTGAACCGCAACGTGCTCTGCACCAGCAACCCGGTGGAGTCCGAACTGCATCAGGAGGCCTACGAGTGGGCCAAGAAGATATCCGAACACCTGCTACCCAAGACCCGCGCCTACGTGGAGATCTGGCTGGACGGTGAAAAACTGGGGCAGGATGAGGAGCCGATATTGGGGTCCAACTACCTGCCGCGCAAATTCAAGACCACTGTGGTGATCCCGCCCCACAACGACGTGGATATCCACGCCAACGATCTCAACTTCGTGGCTATTGCCGAAGGTGGCAAGCTGGTGGGCTTCAACGTGCTGGTGGGCGGTGGCCTCGCCATGACCCACGGCGACACCACCACCTATCCGCGCAAGGCGAGCGACTTTGGCTTTATTCCGCTCTCCCACGTGCTGGAGGTGGCGGCCGCCGTCGTCAGCACCCAGCGCGACTGGGGCAACCGGGTCAACCGCAAGAACGCCAAGACCAAGTACACCCTCGAGCGCGTCGGCGTCGAAGCCTTCAAGGCCGAGGTGGAGAACCGCGCCGGCATCCAGTTCGGGCCGGTTCGCCCCTATGAGTTCACCAGCCGTGGCGATCGCTTCGGTTGGGTCGAGGGGATCGACGGCAAGCACCACCTCACCCTGTTTATTGAGAATGGCCGCCTGCTGGACTTCCCGGGCAAGCCGCTCAAAACCGGCATGCTGGAGATCGCCAAGGTGCATCAGGGGGATTTTCGCCTGACCGCCAACCAGAACCTGATCATCGCAGGGGTGCCTGCCAGCGAGAAGGCCCGCATCGAAGGGCTGGCGCGCCAATACGGCCTGCTGGACGATGGCGTCAGCGAGCAACGCAAGCAGTCGATGGCCTGCGTAGCCCTGCCCACCTGCCCGCTGGCGATGGCCGAGGCTGAGCGCATGCTGCCCGCCTTTGTCACCGACATCGAAGGGCTGCTGGCCAAGCACGGCCTGGCGGATGACGCCATCATCTTCCGGGTCACCGGTTGCCCCAACGGCTGCGGCCGCGCCATGCTGGCAGAAGTGGGTCTGGTGGGCAAGGCGCCCGGCCGCTACAACCTCCATCTGGGGGGCAACCTGGAGGGGACCCGCATTCCGCGCCTCTATCAGGAGAACATCACCGAGCCGCAGATCCTGGCCGAGCTGGATCGACTGATCGGCCGCTGGGCTGCCGAACGCACTGCGGCGGAGTGCTTCGGTGACTTCGTGATCCGGGTTGGGGTAATTGCCCCCGTTATCGATTCTGCGAGGGACTTCTATGCCGCTTAATGTCACTGAAGATGGCCGTCTTGACCTGCAGGCACTGCTGGCCCTCGGCCGTGAGGAGCAAGTCGAGGCTCTGGCCCCCCTCAACCGGGAGCTGGATACCATGAGTGCCCCCGAGCGGGTGCGCTGGGCCCTGGCAAATCTGCCGGGGGAGCATGTGCTCTCATCCAGCTTCGGCATTCAGGCGGCGCTGATGCTCCATCTGGTAAGCCGCGAGCGGGCCGACGTGCCGGTAGTGCTGACCGATACCGGTTATCTGTTCCCGGAGACCTACCGCTTTATCGACGAGCTGACCGAGCGCCTCGCGCTCAACTTGAAGATCTACCGGGCCGAGCTCAGCCCTGCCTGGCAGGAGGCTCGATTTGGTCTCTTGTGGGAGCAGGGGGTGGAGGGGATCACCCGCTACAACCAGCTCAACAAGGTGGAGCCGATGGACCGCGCCCTGCGGGAGCTGGGGGCGCAGACCTGGTTCTCCGGCCTGCGCCGGGAGCAGTCCGGCAGCCGTGGCAAGCTGCCGGTACTCGGCATCCAGCGCGGCCGCTTCAAGTTCCTGCCGGTGATCGACTGGAGCAACAAGGATGTCTTCTACTACTTCAAGGAGTTCGACCTCCCCTACCACCCGCTGTGGGAGCAGGGTTATCTCTCGGTGGGCGATGTCCACACCACCGCCAAGTGGGAGCCGGGCATGAGCGAGGAGCAGACACGCTTCTTCGGCCTCAAGCGCGAGTGCGGTTTGCACGAGGAAAATGGCGAGAACGACGGCTCAGGCATCTAATCCAGTCTTGAAATCCATCAGAACAACAAGGGCATCCGAAGATGCCCTTGTTGTTATTTGCCCATTAGCATTCGCCCGTCAGCGGCGCTGCCAGGTCTCGAAGCTATAGGGATGCGGGTTCTTCTCATCGGCAGGGTGGCTCTCGCACGCAATGCGTTGCCACTGGCCATCGTCAAAAGCAGGGAAACGGGTATCTCCCTCCACCGCCAGATCGATTTGCGTCAGATAGAGACAATCCGCGCTCGGCAACATCTCGGCATAGAGATGACCACCACCGATCACCATCAACTCCTCCACCGAGCTGCCTGCCAACAGCGCCAGCGCCGCCTCGACGGAGCCCACCACCTCAATGCCCTCAGCCTGATAGCCGGGATTGCGGCTGATCACCAGATTGCGCCGTCCGGGCAGCGGTCGACCGATGGATTCGAAGGTCTTGCGCCCCATCAATACCGGTTTACCGAGGGTGACACGCTTGAAGTGAGCCAGATCGGCAGGCAGATGCCAAGGCATCTGGTTGTCCTTGCCTATCACCCTGTCGTGGGCCATGGCGGCAATCATGGAAATCTTCATGGGGCCTCTCACCGTCTGTCAGATTATGGGGCGGTTACGGTACACGACCAGAGAGGGGATCGCCAAACCGAAACTGAGGGCACCGACGATAAAGAGCGCCTTGAGGCCGTTCTCCACCGCACTCTGGATCAACTCCATGGTCACGCCATTAATGTTGAGCTCTACCACCGCAATCATGGTCTTGAACGCATAACTGCCCGGGATCATCGGAATGATGGAAGCAACGCTGAACACCGGACGCGGCGCCAGCAGACGGCGCGACCAGTAGACGCAGACAAAGCCGACCGTGGTCGCCGCAGCCAGCGTCGCCCACTCGATGGGCATACCATAGTGGATCAGCAGGGTACGCAGGCTGTGGGCCAGCGCGCCGCCCATGGCGCAATACTTCAGCATCCGTGGCGGCACGTTGAACAGCATGGCAAACCCCACCGCCGGAATGGAGGACCAGAAGGCATCCTTGGCCAGTAGCCAGAACAAATCCATCATACTTTCCACCCCCAGATCCCGGTGACCGACATGGCCAAAATGATACCTATGGCGGCGCTGATGGTCAGCAGGGTCGCGGTCCCCCAGCGGGCCAGCCCCATGTTGAAGTAGCCCTTCACCATGTCTGAGACCGCATTGATCAGCGGAAAGCCCGGCACCAGCAGCAGCACGCTGGCCGCCATGGCGAGATAGGGCTGGTCACCCCAGTTGAAGAAGGTGGCGCTGGAGGAGAGCAGGGTGGCAATAAAGCCGGTGGCGGCAAAGTTGATGAGCGGGCTATGGTGATGGCGGGCCATCAGCTGGCGCACCCGCATCGCCACGGCAGACGAGAAACAGGTCACCAGGAAGATGGGCCAGTCACCGCCAAACAGCAGGCTGAAGGCGCCGCAAGAGAGCCCCACCATGGGGACCACCAGCCAGGGGTGATAGTGAAAGGGGACGATGGCCTCGAGGCGCTGGCGCACTTCACGGGCACCGATCAGCTCTTTTTCCGCCATGATGCAGATCCGCTGGATCTCGCACACCACCTGCATGTTGATGCCATGTTCGCGCACCCGCCGGGTAGTGGTGACGCAACCCCCCTGATAGAGACTGGTGAGCACGATGGCACTGGAAGAGATGGCCATCTCGACACTCTCCAGCCCCAGTGCCATCCCCAACCGCACCGTGGTCTGCTCGATGATCCGGCTCTCCGCCCCGAACTGGGCCAACATCTGACCCACCTTGACGATAATGCGGGTGATCTCTGTCTGTTGCTCCCGCGACAACACCCGTCTTGGTGTGATACTTCTCATAATCCCTTCGAGTCGTAGCAATAAAAATTTCGGCCATATTAGCCTAACTTTTACTGTTATTCATCCCCCCCTATCACAACCTGACTAATTAGTTATTACAAGAAGGAGAAAAGAAATTACATCACAAATACATTACGACTAACATTAAAAACCATAACAATCAGGTCGCCGGGAATCCCCTTTATTATGGCCTCACCGATTTGGCTGAAATATCATTCAAGGGGGTTATTGCAGATTATTTGCGACGTCGATAGTCCGCCAGACGGATTATTTTACCACTGTCATCGCTTTCAGGCGGAGGGTCCCCCTCTTCCCTGAACTGGCTCATTTCGCTGCGCATCAAATAAAAAGATTCCCGCATCATGTTGGTAATCCGGATACAGCTATCAAGATTGTTTTTCGCCAGACGGCGCTGACCATCAATCTTGAACTGCAACCCGCGCAGACGTCGCCGCTGATCGGGGCTCGCTCGGGCCATCAACTGGTCGATCTGCTGCTCCAGAATCGCATCCAGCCGGGAGGGCTCACTCGCAGCCAACTCCTTCAGGGTGTCAAAATCAGGCAACTCCATATGCCCTCCTTGGCGACTATTGCTGGCAACACACTGCGGTACCACACCATCACGTCCCAGCCATATAAATCTGTATATACGACGCGGCTAAAAAGGGTTCAATCCATCCACTGGCGACTAAACCGGACAATGGTCACTACGAGGGTGTCTATCTATTTTAATTGTGTTTGGAAACAAGCGATTGTTTTTAATTCAGGCGAGATAAAACACTTATGCATTTTAGGTTGTGATTTTCTGTTTTTTATTGCAAATAAAAATCCGGGTGGCCTTATTTTGCTTCATTCGACACTTTATTCTTCCCTCACCGACCCGCGTCATCTCCTGACGGTTTAACATATCTCACTGATTATGTTATTTTAATTGCCACTTTTATCGGACATTCAAGAGCAGACCATGAGCAAGGCAAAAATCGGTATCGTCACCGTCAGCGATCGCGCCAGCGCGGGCATCTATGAAGACCTCTCCGGCAAGGCCATCATCGACACCCTGAACGCCTATCTGACCTCGGAGTGGGAACCTGTCTATCAGGTGATCCCCGATGAGCAGGAGCAGATTGAAGCGACCCTGATCCGGCTGGCGGATGAGGAGCAGTGTTGTCTCATCGTCACCACAGGCGGCACCGGTCCGGCCAAGCGGGATGTCACGCCGGAAGCGACCGAGGCGGTATGTGATCGCATGATGCCTGGCTTTGGCGAGCTGATGCGGGCCGAATCCCTCAAGTTTGTGCCGACTGCCATTCTATCGCGCCAGACTGCCGGACTGCGCGACGATACCCTGATCGTCAATCTGCCGGGCAAGCCCAAATCAATCCGCGAATGCCTGGATGCGGTCTTCCCCGCCATCCCCTACTGTATCGATTTGATGGAAGGGCCGTATCTTGAGTGCGATGAAACCGTCATCAAGCCGTTTCGGCCGAAAAAATAGCGAACCCGACCATAAAAAATAATGGCGAGCCTTGGCTCGCCATTATTTTTAACTCATCTGTCTGCGCAGAAAAACCGCATCAATTATTTGCGGCCGAATACTTTTACGCCCGCTTTGCTGCGCTCTGAATTACCGTACACTTCGATTTTTTTCACACAACGGCGCGAGCCCAGTGATTTCCACTCGGTCTCTTTATCACTGCTCATTTCCCGATCGAAACGAATGGTCTTGGTACGATCACCACCATAGGTCACCACCACCCGATCCAGGGTCAAATCACGCTCCGCCTTCACCTTGATATATTTGGTCTGACGGCAAACCACCAAAGGAATTGTCGCACCATGATCACCGGCTCCCAGTAAAATAGTCCGCCCCAGCGTGAACTGATCGTCACCGGCATGGCTGGCTGACGCCACCACCAGCAAGGCACCACCCAGCAAGGCACCACCCAGCAAGCTGCGTGCAGAAAAACGGGAATTCCAGATAGACATCAAGGACATAACACCTCCAATAAAAAATGGAGTGTGATGATAAGGGTTAAACCATAACGGAAGCTGTATCACAGCTGAATTTGCTGCGAATGTGCGGGGATCGACAGAGAAAACAGCGCGACTTTTCGGCAAAAAGAGAAGAGCCGCAGATAGCGGCCCTTGCGGCAAGAGAGCGCTTAGCGCTCCATGATTTGGGTCACGTCATCTTTCTTGATCATCACCTCGCGCCCTTCATGATCGTAATAGCGATACATGCCGGTGCTCTCGTCCAGCTTGGGTTTGCTCTCTGTGGTGATCATCTTGCCATCCTTGGTGCTCATGATGTATTGGGAGCTGCATGCCACCAGCCCCAGGGCACACACCAGGATCATCATCAATTTTTTCATGGCGGCCTCTTCTGCGATCATCCTCACCACGAGGATGTTTCTTGAAGCCTAGTTCAATCGCACGGCACGGGATGGCGGGATGATCAAAGCGGGATCGCCGTCAATAATCAGCGACTTAGCCTAGTTATCTGGCCGGGTGGCGAGCTCAATGAAAAAGGCCGGACATCTCTGTCCGGCCTCTTCTTTCAAGCGCAAATGCGCAATCATGACTTGGCAGGCTGACGCTCACCGGTCACGATCGGGTTCTTGGGATCGGAACTCCACTCGTACCAACCACCGTCGTAGACGCTGATCTGTTTCCAGTCCATCAGCCAGGCGTAGAAGAAGGCCTCGGAGGCGCGCCAGCCGGTACCGCAGTAGAACGCCGCCTGCTGGGTTGGCTCGATGTTCCACTGGTCCCACATGGCGAGGATCTCGCGGGCCGGCTTCATGGTACCGTCCGGGTTGTGGAAGTCGCTCATGCTGTTGGCATCGACGCCACCATGACCCCATTTGGCCCCCGGGATATCGCCCTTCGGCTTGATGTAGCTGTAACCTGAGGTGTTGCCGACAAACTCGTCCCAGGTACGCACACTGACCAGCGCGCTATCGGGCTGCTTGAGCAGCTCTTTCGCCTGACTTAGCGTGGTGTAGTACTCGGGGTGAGCGGGAATGGCCACGCCAAACTCCTTCACCGGCTCATATTTGTTGGGCAGACCAGTTTCGGTGCGCAGGTGCTGGATAAACCAGGCATCCAGACCACCGTCCAGCAGGCGCACATCTTCCACCCCCGCATACATCATCAGGTGCGCGGCACGGGCAGCCGCCATGGTGTTGCGACCATAGAGGATAACGGTGGTGTCGTGACGGATGCCGTTATCCAGCAGCAGCTTCTTGAGCGCTTCGTCAGAGACCTTGTTCCACAGCGGCTCCTCTTCGAGGCTGTTGGTATCGATATAGCCGGCCCCCGGGATGTGGCTGATGAGGTAGGCCTTGGGTGAACCCCAATCCACTTCAAACAGCTTCCAGTCTCCCTTGGGCGCCGCCGCAACCGGCTTGCCCTCTTGCAGATCCGCCAACCAGCGCGGATAGACCAGCTGCTGCCAGCGTGCCAGCGACTCGCGCGGTGCGGCTTGCCACCCTTGCAGCTCGAACAGCTGCTTGATCCCCTGCTTGCGCAGCAGACGGGCCACCTCGGCCACTTCGCGGGACGCACCGTAGAGGGCAACCGGACGATCGGCTTTCAGCCCCTTGATCTCGAGCGCCTTTGGCCACTCTTCATCGCTGTATTTCCACTCGGCAGAGAGGTTTTCGGCGCCCGCCACATGGCCGCCCTGCTTCTCCCCTTCCATCGGCCACCCCTGATAGAAGTAGCTGGCGCGGGTATCCAGGATGACAGCCTGTTTGGCCTTGGCATCGGCCAGCGAGAGCGGTGGCAACTCCCCTGCCACTGCGGGCAGGGCACACCAGAGCAGTAAGGTCGCCAGCGCGGCCTGCAGGAAGCGAAGATGTCGTTTCATGGTGATTTCTCGATTCATAGTGAACAAGGTTAAAAAATGGAGCGACCCAGCCGCTCGGCCAGCAGCTCCAGCGCCGCCGTGCCCGCCAGCGAGTTACCGGCTTTGTTGAGCTCGGGCGACCAGACACAGACGCAGAGCTCGCCCGGGATCAGGGCGATGATACCGCCGCCGACACCCGATTTGCCCGGCATGCCGACCCGATAGGCAAAATCGCCCGCCTCATCATAGAGACCGCAGGTGGCGAGCAGGGCGTTGACCTGCTTGGTGGTGCGGGCGGGCAGCAGCGGTACGCTCTCGCCCAGTGGCACACCACGGTTGGCCAGATAGATGAATGCCCGCGCCAGATCGACGCAGCTCATGCGAATGGCACAGGCATTGAAGTAGCTTTGCAGCACCTTGTCCACTTCGTTTTCGAAGTTGCCGTAGGCCTTCATCAGATAGGCGATGGCGGCGTTGCGGGCAGAGTGCTGATATTCGGAGCGAGCGACCACCTGATCCGCCATGATGGCCGGATTGCCGGAAAGGCGGCGCACCAGCTCTAGGGTACGCTGACGGGGCGCAGTGAGGCGGGTCTCCAGCAGATCGCTCACCACCAGCGCCCCAGCATTGATAAAGGGGTTGCGGGGGATCCCCTGCTCGAACTCAAGCTGCACCAGCGAGTTGAAGGGCTGGCCGGAGGGCTCCTTGCCAACCCGGGCCCAGATCTCCTCCTCCTGATAGAGAGTGAGTGCCAGGGTCAGGCTCAGGGCCTTGGAGATACTCTGGATGGAGAAGGGTTCAAAAGCGTCACCGGCGGTGAACAGCTCCCCCTCGACGGTACAGACTGCGATACCCAGCCGATCGGCCGGTACCTGAGCCAGTGCCGGAATGTAGTCGGCCACCTTGCCTTGTCCCAGCAACGGGCGCACCTCTTCAAGGATGCTGGCCAGTAATTCGGATGACAACACCATAAGCAATAAGCGATTCCATGACTAAAACAGCGGTGGAAATCCCATCCCCACTGACAAAAATCCCGCCAGCGGCGGGATTTTTCAGTTACCCACAACAAGGCGCCAGATGCGGCAGCCTTGTATCAGGCCGGTTCACCGTACCAGAGGTCGAACAGCTCGGTAACGACCACGGCTTCCATCCCCTTGCCTTCCAGCCAGGATTTGACGGCAGCGCGGTCTTCTTCGGTACACTTGCCCAGTTGCTGGGTGCAGATCATCCCTTCCCAGGCCAGGTGACCGGAGCCGGCAAAAGCCAGTTTACGGGGTTCAACAACCTCATCGATCATCGCATCGACTACCGCATCGATGGTCTCTTCGGCAGTGCCGACCGGGAAGTTGAAACTGATGTCGAAACCCATTTCCTGGAATTCATCGACGCGCAGTTTCTTGCGCAGGCGGCGGCTACGATTGGCCATGATAGCTCCTCAAGTTAGTTGATACGCTAGGTGTGTTGACGTGCCAGCTTAGCTGACACGCTTGAAAATCAGATCCCAAACCCCGTGGCCGAGACGGTGGCCACGTTGTTCAAATTTGGTCAGCGGACGCCAGTCCGGACGAGGCACCCAGTTGCCGGTGGCAGAGGTGTTCTCGTAACCCTCGGCGGCGCTCATCACTTCCAGCATGTGCTCGGCATAGTTTTCCCAGTCGGTCGCCATGTGGAACACGCCACCGATGGCCAGCTTCTGGCGAATATCCTGGGCAAACGCAGGCTGTACGATGCGGCGCTTGTGGTGACGGCTCTTGTGCCAGGGATCCGGGAAGAAGAGCTGCAGGCAGGAGAGTGAACCGTTCGGGATCATGTGCTCCAGCACCTCGACCGCATCGTGGCAGATCACCTTCAGATTGGTGACGCCCGCTTCCTGAGCGGTACCCAGACAGGCACCCACGCCCGGGGAGTGCACTTCGATACCAATGAAGTTCTTCTCGGGGGCATTCTTCGCCATCTCCACCAGAGAGGCGCCCATGCCAAAGCCGATCTCCAGCACCACAGGTGCTTCACGGCCAAACAGTGCGACCAGATCGAGCTGCTTTGGCTCGAAATCGATGCCCATGACCGGCCAGAGCTCTTCCAGGGCTTTCTCCTGCCCTTTGGTCAGGCGGCCTTCGCGACGGACAAAGCTGCGGATCTTGCGCATGAACTTGCCGTCTTCGTTAAATACATCTTGGGTCACAGGCATAATGGTCTCGTTATTTCATCAATCCGGGTAATACATCTTGTGTCCGATCCCGAGCGGGACCGCTCGCGGCTCGGCATTTCATCGACCCGCGAAAACAGGGAGCGAATTATCCCAAGATAGGCCCAAGGCGCAAGTGTTTCGCGCAACAAATATTCCGGCCATCCACTTCCCTGCACCCTCACTGGCATCACCATACCGACTAACCGTCCAATATAATCCGCAGCAGAGTCGTTCCAGCCCTTTTTTGGCGATTTTTGTGACAATCATTGCCTCATTTCTGAAATCTGATACAAACGGATAACCTGGCGGTCGAATGGAGCGACCGCCCACATGCCGAGAGAATTGTCTATGCAGCCGTTTTTTGCCCAGCGCTTCGAGAAGGTTGAACCTTCCTTTATCCGTGAAATCCTCAAAGTTGCCGCCAATCCGGAGATCATCTCCTTCGCCGGTGGCCTGCCCAATCCCCACCTGTTTCCGGTCAAAGCGATCGATCAGGCCTGTCAGGATGTACTGCGCGAACAGGGGGCTGCGGCCCTGCAATATGCGGCGACCGAGGGCTTCGCCCCGCTGCGCCAGTATATTGCCGACCGCTATCTGACCCGCCACGGCATGCAGGTCAATCCGGACAATATCCTCATCACCAGCGGCTCCCAGCAGGCGCTGGATCTGCTGGGCAAGGTGCTGATCGACGAGGGTCAGGATCTCATCATCGAAGAGCCGGGTTACCTTGGCGCCATTCAGGCTTTTTCTGTCTACCAGCCCACCTTCAAGCCGATCACCCTTGAAGAAGAGGGACTGGATCTGGCGGCGCTGGATGCGCTGCTGGCAAGCGGATCCAATGCCAAGCTGCTCTACGGCGTGCCCAACTTCCAGAACCCGAGCGGTGTCTCCTACAGCCGTGCCAACCGCGAGGCAGTGGCCGAGCGACTGGTGCGCCACGAGCTGTTGATGGTGGAAGATGACCCCTACGGCGAGCTGCGCTTCGAGGGCGAGCATCTGCCCCCCATTGCCAAGCTGGCGCCAAACAATACCGTGCTGCTCGGCTCGTTTTCCAAAACCGTGGTGCCTGCCTTCCGTCTGGGCTGGATGGTGATGCCGGAGTGGCTGCGCAAGAAGGTGACCATCGCCAAGCAGGCGACCGATCTGCACAGCAACGCCTTCAGCCAGCAGGTGCTGCACCGCTTCCTGACCGACAACTCCCTCGACGCTCACCTGGAGAAGATCAAGGAGGTCTATGGCCGCCAGCGCGCCGCCATGGAAGCCGCGCTGGCCCGTCACTGCCCGCCCGGCGTCAGCTACACCCGACCGGAAGGGGGTATGTTCCTCTGGCTGACCCTGCCAGCCCACATCAGTGCCATGGCGCTGTTTGACGAGGCGATCAAGGAGAAGGTGGCTTTCGTACCCGGCGCCCCCTTCTACGTGCGCCCCGAGATCAAGAACACCCTGCGCCTGAGCTTCTCCTGCGTCGATGAAGCGACCATCGAGGAGGGGGTCAAACGCTTGGCCCGCGCCCTCCAGCGCATGCTCTGATCGCCCAAGCCAAACCGTACCAACAATAAACCAGCGAGTGATCGCTGGTTTTTCATGCTCCCCATTCACCCGTTCAGCCAAACAGGGTCTTGCAAAACTGCTTCATCGGGATGGGGCGGCTATAACGATACCCTTGCAGATAGTCAACGTGGCGCGCCCGCAGGTAGTCCGCCTGCGACTGCTTCTCGACCCCCTCCGCGATCAGGATCAATTCAAGTCGCTTCGCCAGATCAATCACGTTTTCAACGATATGGCTGGAGAGTGCATCCGTGCCGATCATCTCCACAAAGCTCCGGTCAATCTTGATTGCATCGACCTGAAACTGTTGCAGATAGGTGAGACTGGAGTGACCGGTGCCAAAATCATCGATAGAGATCAACACGCCCAGTTTGCGCAATTCGGCAAACATCCGGGCGGTTGTCTCATCAGCTACCAGCAGTTCACGCTCGGTCAGCTCCAGCCCCAAATCAACGGGATTGTCCTTAAACGCGTCGAGAAACGCCTTGCAGTCAGCCAACAGGTCGAGATCCTGAAAGTGTTTGGCGCTGATATTGAAGCAAAAATGGAACTTGGCCGGCAGCTTGCGGGCATAAGGGGAGAAGTGGTCGCGCACCTGCGCCATCAACAGGCTGGTCATGGGCACGATCAACCCGCTATCTTCCGCCAGCGGAATAAAGCGATCCGGCGAGATCATCCCCTGCTTGGGATGCTGCCAGCGCATCAGCACCTCACAGCCACGCCACTGCTCATCCTCACCGGAGACCACCGGCTGCAGATAGGGGATAAACTCCTCCTCGATCAACGCCCGCTTGAGCTCCTCCGCTGGCGAGCTGCTACGCCCCACCAGCCTGAAGGTGCCGAATCCAATCAGCAGCGCCAGCAACGGAAAGAGGAACAAGGTCTCTCTGGAGTGGCGCCATGCATGGCTCAAGTAGTCATGCACCGTCACCCAGGTGACGACCTGATAGGGGAAATCGGCTGAAGATAGCACCATATACCCCTCTTTTGCTGGAGAGGGCGCCGTATCTACCTGACCTGAACCAAACAGCGCCCTCTGCCCCACTACCAGGGCTATCGGGGAGTTCTTGCTGGAGATCTCCAGAGTATTGCGCAGGTAGTAGCCATCTACACCGATCAGCACACTCCCCTTGTCCGTTGCTTGACGCAGCACAATCAAGGGGCGATCCGGTGTGACCTCATTACCAGGCAGCAGTTGCAACCAGCCAGCCACGAAGTTGTCTGGATTGAAAGGGCCATCGTAGTCGCCATAGAGTGAGGAGCAGTAGATACGACTGCCGACAGCCAGATTGGCGGACCGCACATCGGGGATCGTAGCCACCTGCTCGCGTAGCAGTTGTGCCGCCTCCTTACAGGGGTGACCAAGCATCCCCTCCACATTGATGGCCGCTTGCCGGGCATGGCCGATGGTGCGATCAAACATCACACGGGCATGCTGCAACCGTGAATCGGCATCACGCTCTATCTCCGTCACGGTCTGCCAGATAACTGCAATAACCCCCAGCAGCAGGATCCCGCCCCCCATCAGCAGCGCCAGCAGAAGCCTCGAGTAAAGCTGGCGAAGTTTCAAACGACGAAATGGCATGGCGGCCTCTTTGATGCTCGGATAATGGGTGACAGCCTCGTTGGACAGGCGAAAAGGGTCGCCATAATAGCGATTGATCAACAAATGTCCACCCAACAAAAATCAATCAATTCAAACTATTGTTCAACAATATGTCGTAAGAAGAGGATAGAGTTAACAAACGTCAAACAGATAACTCCCGAAGCACGTCTCACTTGTTGCAGGAGGACGACGCCATTAGAGTAGAGCAAACGGCAGCAGGAGCGTGCAGCGATGAAGATTCTTATTACCGGAGGAACCGGCTTTATCGGCCGCAAGCTGGTTGCCCATCTCAAGGTCAATCACGAGGTCGTGGTATTGAGCAGGCAGGGGAGCCGCGCTTACTCCCTGCTGGGTCACGATATCAAGGTATTGGATAACCTCGACCGGCTCGATGACCTCAATGACGTGGACGCGGTGCTCAATCTGGCCGGTGAACCCATTGCCGCCGGACGCTGGAGCGAGTCGCGCAAACAGCTGCTCTGCGATAGCCGCTGGCTACTGACCGAGCAACTGGTAGATCTCATCAAGCTATCCAGCACGCCGCCCAAGGTGCTGATCAACGCCTCCGCCATCGGCTGGTATGGCAGACAGGGCACCGAAACCCTCGATGAGCAGTGCCGCTCTCCCAACGACGAGTTTACCCACCAGCTCTGCCAGCAGTGGGAAACCTTGGCGCAGGAGGCCCAGAGCCGCCAAACCCGGGTCTGTATCGTGCGGATCGGGCTGGTGCTTGGCATGGATGGCGGCGCCCTGCCCAAAATGCTCCCCCCTTACCGACTCGGACTCGGCGGCCCCATGGGATCGGGCAGCCAGATGATGAGCTGGATCCATGTGCAGGACCTGGTGCGCGCCATGCTGTTCTTGCTGGATCACGAAGAGTGCAGCGGCATCTTCAACGGCACTGCCCCTCATCCGGTCAGCAACCGGGAGTTCAGCCAGACCCTTGCCACCACGCTGCACCGTCCGCACCTCTTCTTCGTGCCGGCGCCGCTGTTGCAACTGGTGATGGGGGAGGCGGCAGATCTGCTGCTGACCGGACAAAAGGTGATACCAGCACGGCTGCAACAGGCCGGTTTTCACTTCAGCTATCCCGAGCTGCCGAGCGCCCTCGCCAATCTGCTGCGCGAGCCCCGCTAACTCACACCCGCTCGCTGCGTCCGCTCATCAGCACCTCACATAACAAGCTGCCCGGCCAATGGCCGGGCAGCT